>NZ_JAWOVT010000005.1:103657-369298 GCF_033340055.1 Vibrio sp. 1580 | reverse complement strand
CTTTAAAATACAAAACGCCCGATGAAGTACATCGAGCGTTTTAGTTAAAAAGTGTCAACCCATATCAGGACGGGTCAAGTCATAGTAATACATCAAAGAATTACTTAGTACCGAAGATCTTATCACCTGCATCGCCTAGACCCGGAACGATGTAGCCTTTGTCATTAAGCTTCTCATCGATTGCCGCAGTGTATAGCTCAACATCTGGGTGTGCTTTTTCTAGCGCTTCAATACCTTCTGGTGCAGCAACAAGTACCAGCACTTTGATTTGGTTACAACCTTTCTCTTTTAGGAGATCGATAGTAGCAATCATAGAACCACCTGTTGCAAGCATTGGGTCAACAACAAGCGCAATACGCTCCTCGATGTTTGAAGCAAGCTTGTTGAAGTAAGGAACTGGCTCAAGCGTTTCTTCATCACGGTAAATACCCACAACACTGATACGTGCGCTTGGCATGTGCTCAAGAACTCCATCCATCATGCCTAGACCTGCACGTAGGATTGGCACTACGGTTACTTTTTTACCTTTAATCTGGTCTACTTCTACCGGACCGTTCCAACCATCAATGGTCACTTTTTCTGTTTCAAAGTCTGACGTTGCTTCGTAAGTAAGTAGGCTACCGACCTCAGTCGCTAACTCACGAAAACGTTTTGTGCTGATGTCACCTTCTCTCATTAGACCAATTTTATGTTTTACTAGAGGGTGCTTTACTTCAACAACTTTCATGTCCATCTCCGGCTATAGTTGGCAATATTTAAACAAACCTTCAGATTATACATGATTTTCACAGGGATATCAGGATAAATCACTAAAGAAAAAAACAGACGCAAACGTTTGCTATCTATGTTTAAGCACTGTTAGAATAGCGCCGTTTTCATATCCAACTTAATACCGAGGACTTCCCTGTGAGTGGTAACAACTCTTCTCTTAGCTATAAAGACGCTGGTGTAGATATTGATGCAGGCAACGCGCTTGTGGATCGTATTAAGGGTGCGGTAAAACGCACTCGTCGCCCTGAAGTTATGGGTGGTATCGGTGGTTTTGGCGCGCTATGCGAATTGCCAACTAAATACAAACAACCTGTACTGGTTTCTGGTACTGATGGCGTTGGCACAAAACTTCGCCTAGCACTGGATATGAACAAGCACGACACGATTGGCATCGACCTAGTGGCAATGTGTGTAAATGATCTTATCGTGCAAGGCGCAGAGCCACTGTTTTTCCTAGATTACTACGCAACAGGCAAACTAGACGTTGATACCGCAGCGGATGTTGTTTCAGGTATCGCAGAAGGGTGTGTTCAAGCAGGTTGTGCCCTAATTGGTGGCGAAACTGCGGAGATGCCGGGCATGTATGAAGGCGAAGACTACGACGTAGCTGGTTTCTGTGTTGGCGTAGTAGAAAAAGAAGACGTGATTGACGGCACGAAAGTCGCTGCTGGTGATGCACTTATCGCTGTTGGCTCAAGCGGCCCACACTCAAACGGTTACTCCCTTATCCGTAAGATCCTAGAAGTATCTGGTGCAGATAAGAGCGAAGAGCTAGCAGGCCGCACTATTGGTGAGCACCTACTAGAACCAACAAAAATTTACATCAAGTCAGCACTTAAGATGATTGAGAAACACGACATCCATGCGATTTCTCATATCACTGGTGGTGGTTTCTGGGAAAACATCCCACGCGTACTGCCTGAAGGCACGAAAGCAGTTATCGATGGTAACAGTTGGGAATGGCCAGTTATCTTCAAGTGGCTACAAGAGAAAGGCAACGTCGACACACACGAAATGTACCGCACATTCAACTGTGGTGTAGGTCTAATCGTCGCACTACCGAAAGACCAGGCAGATGCAGCAGTTGCTCTTCTTAAAGAAGAAGGCGAAAACGCGTGGGTAATTGGTCAAATCGAACAAGCAGACGCGAACGAAGAGCAAGTTGAAATCCAATAATTTGCAAATCGAGCTCAAAAGATAAGAAGAATGAGGACACTAGATGACTAGGTCCTCATTTTGCTATCTAGAACACTAAAAACCATTCTATTAGTAGGTAGTTTAGAAGCTACATAACTCCAACCTACAATACCAAGGCGCTCTCGACATCATGAAAAACCATACCCTAAAAAACATTGTGGTCCTCATCTCGGGTAACGGAAGTAACCTGCAAGCTATCTTGGAAGCTTGCGAAGACAGCATGCCAAACGCACGAGTGGCAGCCGTGTTCTCTAACAAAGCAGATGCTTTTGGTTTAGAACGTGCAAAAAAGTTTGATGTGGACGGTCACTTTGTCGACCCTAAAGCATTCAGCTCGCGTGAAAGCTTTGATGCAGAGCTAATGAGTCAAATAGATGAATACCAACCAGACGTGATTATTCTTGCTGGTTACATGCGCATTCTGAGCAGCGCATTTGTTTCTCATTACATGGGTAAGATGATCAATATCCACCCTTCTCTTCTACCAAAATATCCTGGGCTACACACACACCAGAGAGCAATTGATGCTGGCGATAAAGAACATGGTACGAGTGTGCACTTTGTAACGGAAGAGCTTGATGGTGGCCCTGTCATACTGCAAGCAAAAGTTCCGGTGTTCGAAGACGATGATGCTAGTGTACTTGCGGCACGTGTTCAGGCGCAGGAGCACCGAATCTACCCTATGGTGGCTAAGTGGCTGGTAGACGAGCGGTTGATCATGAAGGATGGTAAAGCCTATTTAGATGGCGCAGAGCTTGGCGTACATGGGTACGCCTCAGATGAGTAGCCCTGAATAATAAACTCCAAGCACAAAAGAGCAGCCTGAGGGCTGCTCTTGGTTGTTTTAATACTTATAAACTTGATTCAAGAAAACCATGGTGAGACTAGAAACCTAAAACCCAGCATTCTAAAAAATCCCATAACCACTTGAGTAACATAACACTCGGAAAGTAGATTCTGCATCTGGTTCGTTCTTCACCGTTCAGACTGACGAGGTGTTTTATGAGAAATTTCTATCAGTTACGTCTTTACAGCAAGCCTTAGCGAGACTAGGACTCTACTACCAGCACTCTAGAAAGTAAGAATGCTCATCCGTATCCGCCCTCGGTTTAAAACGCATAAAAATAAAGCTCGCGATTAAGCGAGCTTTATTTTTATATTCAGAGTAAGAGACCATCACTCTAACGGTTCGGTTGGCGCTTGATTGCCCGGCTTAGCCGCCGCAAACGGCACATTTACCAGTTCAGAGGCATTATTTTTGACTAGTTCACCTAGGTGAAACAAGCCGTATTCGCCAGGTTTCATACGCTGCCAAGCTTCGTTGCCCGTCAAAGGTTGAGTTGCGATCACAGAAACGATGTCATGTGGCGTTGTTTCTTCTTGGAAGTTAATTTCCACATCTTCATCAAGCAAAGCAGCTTTTCCAAACGGTGCGCGTCTTGTGATCCAATACAAATGATTGGTGCAATACGTCATTACATACTCACCATCACTCAGAAGCATGTTAAATACACCCTTCTCTCTTAGCTCATCACAACATTTAGCAACATATAAGAATACCGACTCCATATCCTTTGGCGGCTCAGGATATCGATCTTCCATTTGCTTCAACAACCAGCAAAATGCCAGTTCACTATCTGTTTCACCGACAGGTCGATGTCGACCTGTATGTAAGTCTTGATAGCCAGAGAGCTGACCGTTATGCGCAAACGTCCAATACCTACCCCACAGCTCACGTGTAAAGGGATGAGTATTTTCTAAATTAACACCACCACGATTCGCCTGTCGGATATGACTAACGACCGCACGACTTTTGATGGGATAATTTTGTACCAACTCTGCTATTTTAGACTCACAACTTGGCTTGGGATCTTTGAAGGTTCGAAAGCCCTTCCCTTCGTAGAAGGTGATCCCCCATCCGTCACGGTGTGGGCCGGTTCGACCTCCACGCTGCATGAGCCCAGTAAAACTGAAACAAATATCCGTTGGAACATTAGCGCTCATACCGAGCAATTCACACATGGTTTAAAAAACTCCCTAACAACACAGCTCGAAACGGTGGCCGTAAACGATTATTCCATCTCTTTTTCGATCAACTGAATGATGATATGAATAATCTTAATATGAATTTCCTGAATGCGGTCTGCATAACCAAAGTGTGGCACGCGGATTTCAATATCTGCAAGGCCTGCCATTTTGCCGCCATCTTTACCTGTTAGCGCAATCGTCTTCATGCCTTTCGCTTGTGCTGCTTCAATCGCTTTCAGGATGTTACCTGAGTTACCTGACGTCGACAGACCAAACAGTACGTCACCTTTTCGACCAACCGCTTCTACATAGCGTGAAAACACGAAGTCATAACCAAAGTCATTACTCACACAAGAAAGGTGGCTTGGATCTGAAATAGCAATACCAGCATAGCCAGGACGATTTTCTCGGTAACGGCCTGTTAGCTCTTCGGCAAAGTGCATTGAATCACAGTGAGAACCACCGTTACCACACGACAATACTTTACCATCTTGCTTGAATGAGTCAGCAATCATTTTCGCCGCTGCTTCGATTTGCGCAATGTTATGGTCATCGCTTAAAAATTTGTTGAGCACTTCAGCAGCTTCGTTTAATTCACTTCTAATCAGATCATGGTACATAAGACGTTCTCTTTATTATTTCGGCTTCAGTCAGCTCTTGACTCACTGAGCAAATTGTTCTGATACCAATTTGGTATCGGACATTTCATAAACCGGAACTCGGGTTTGATTACTCTGAGTTTACCCACAAACGAGAATTAGTGTCGATAGTGAACCAACAGATTTAGATTAGTGATGGTAATAAACTTGTCAACTTGCTCATGAAACCATCACTCAAATCTCAACTTTAGAATTTTAACTCTACTTAGATCACTTTTTATCCAATCTTATGTTTTACATTTCCTTAATATTTTGATTACACTTAAACCAACTGGTTAGACCTCTTACCTAACATACAGACGTACAAAACTTATAAAGTCTGAAAAGGAAAATACATATGGACATCTTGCTCTCAATCATCACGATGGCGATCGTGCTAGGCATTACGCTCTACCACCGCATGTCTCTCGTGAAATCTATTAGCTTACTCACCGCAGCCATGCTGGCTCTTACAGTAGCTGGTACTGTCGGCGTTATTGGTTGGGCGATTTACGTTCTCGCCGCAGCTGTGCTAGCGGTTCCTGGCGTACGTCAGTCTTTAATTAGCCGCAAAGCGTTAGTGCTTTTCAAGAAAGTGCTGCCAGCTATGTCTCAAACCGAAAAAGAAGCGTTAGACGCAGGTACCGTCTGGTGGGAAGCCGAACTATTTAAAGGCAAACCAGAGTGGCAAAAGCTACACGCGATTCAAGCACCTAAGTTAAGTGCGGAAGAACAAGCCTTTTTAGACGGCCCTGTGAATGAAGTGTGCGCCATGGTGAGTGATTTCCAAGTGACCCATGAACTCGCGGACTTACCGCCAGAAGTTTGGCAATACCTGAAAGATCATAAGTTCTTCGCCATGATCATTAAGAAAAAGTACGGTGGTCTGGAATTCTCAGCATACGCGCAATCTTTGGTACTACAAAAATTAACGGGTGTTTCTGGCGTTCTATCGTCTACCGTTGGTGTTCCTAACTCTTTGGGCCCAGGTGAGCTACTGCAACACTACGGTACTGAAGATCAGAAAAATCATTACTTACCGCGTCTAGCTGAAGGTAAGGAAATCCCTTGTTTCGCCCTAACAAGTCCAGAAGCGGGTTCTGACGCTGGATCTATTCCAGATTACGGTGTGGTCTGTAAAGGCGAATGGGAAGGAAAAGAAGTACTGGGTATGCGCCTGACTTGGAACAAGCGCTACATCACCCTAGCGCCAGTCGCAACGGTACTAGGCTTAGCATTTAAACTTCGCGATCCTGAAGGTTTGCTAGGCGACAAAGAAGATCTTGGCATCACTTGTGCGCTTATCCCAACTGATGTCAAAGGTGTTGAGATTGGTAACCGACACTTCCCACTCAATGTGCCATTCCAAAATGGTCCAACGCGCGGTAAAGACATCTTTGTTCCTATCGATTTCATTATCGGTGGCGAAAAAATGGCGGGCCAAGGTTGGCGTATGCTGGTTGAGTGTCTGTCGGTTGGACGTGGTATCACGCTACCTTCAAACTCAACAGGTGGCATCAAAACTGCGGCAATGGCAACCGGTGCTTACTCACGTATTCGCCGTCAGTTCAAACAGCCGATCGGCCATATGGAAGGAGTTGAAGAACCATTAGCACGCTTGGGTGGTAATGCTTACGTGATGGATGCAGCAAGCAACTTAACCGTTGCGGGTATCGACTTAGGTGAAAAGCCATCAGTAATCTCAGCTATCGTGAAGTATCACTGTACGCACCGCGGCCAGCAAAGCATCATCGATGCAATGGACATCGTAGGCGGTAAAGGTATCTGTATGGGACCTTCTAACTTCCTAGCTCGTGGTTACCAAGGTGCGCCAATCGCAGTAACGGTTGAGGGTGCTAACATTCTAACACGCTCAATGATCATCTTTGGCCAAGGCGCAATCCGTTGCCATCCGTACGTTCTTGAAGAAATGAACGCGGCGTATTCTGAAGCAAGTAATGCTGTCGAGAAATTTGATAAAGCGCTTGCTGGTCACGTGAGCTTTACAATGAGTAACCTAGTGCGCAGTATCTGGTTTGGTTTGAGCGACGGTCTGGGCTCTTCATCACCAACCAAAGATGCAACCAAGCGTTACTATCAACAATTGAACCGTTACAGTGCAAACCTTGCTCTGCTATCGGATATCTCAATGGCAGTGCTAGGTGGCTCTTTGAAGCGTAAAGAGCGTCTATCAGCACGTCTTGGTGACATTCTAAGCCAGCTATATTTGAGCTCTGCGACGTTGAAACGTTTTGAGCAAGATGGCCGTCCAGTCGAAGATTTACCATTAGTACACTGGGGTCTACAAGACAGTTTGAAACAAGCGGAAGTGGCAGTAGATGAATTCTTAGCAAACTTCCCGAACAAAGTAATTGGCCGTGCGCTACGCGTATTAATCATGCCATTTGGTCGCGTACGCAAAGCACCAAGCGATAAACTAGACAGTAAAGTGGCGCGCATTCTACAAACGCCAAGTGCAACGCGCTCACGCATTGGTCGCGGTCAATACCTTGAACCAACCGAGCACAACGCAGCAGGTAAGATTGAGCTTGCGCTGTCAGTCATTCTTCAAGCTGAACCTGTGTTTGACAAAGTATGTAAAGCGCAAGGTAAGCGTCGCCCATTCTTACGTTTGGATATGATTGCTCAGGAAGGGCTAGAGCAAGGCTTTATCACGCAAGAAGAAGCCGATCTACTCAGAGAAGCGGAGCAGCATCGTCTAGATACAATCAACGTTGACGATTTTGAGCCGGAACTGCTTGCCGCAAAGCCGCTATACCCTCAGATGGATAGTGTCGCGTAACTCTAGAATCTGAGACCACAAACGGGAGTATCAGCTCCCGTTTTTTATTGCTTCCAGAATCGGATTCATAACACCTCACACTACAAAGCCCCCCTGCGCAATAAAATCCTCGCACTCCAATCTTTCTCCCGATTTCCAGTGATAACTAACTCACAGACGTTCCAACTAAGCGGTGTATACTTTAAGTAACTCACTCACATATATGGTAAATCCGTTGGCTAAAATATTACTCGCACAGTGGTTCCCAGGGCTTGTTCAGCTTAAGCATTATCAAAAAGAATGGTTTGTTAACGACTTTAGAGCCGCCTTTTCTGTTGTCGCGGTTGCACTGCCAGTTGCCATAGCTTACGCACAGTTAACTGGTGTATCCGCAATTGTCGGTCTGTATTCGTGTGTACTGCCAATGTTGGTTTACGCCATGATGGGCACATCTCGACAACTCATTGTCGGACCCGATGCAGCAACCTGTGCAGTGATTGCTGCTGTTGTGACACCACTTGCCGCAGGTGACCCCACAAAACATTGGCAGTTGGTTATGACCATGACAGCGATGACGGGGATTTGGTGTGTACTGGCAAGTCGTTTCAAGCTAGGGGTATTTGCAGATTTCCTTTCTCGTCCGATTCTTTTGGGTCTACTCAACGGTGTTGCTCTCACAATTATCGTTGGTCAGTTTGCGAAAGTAGTCGGTTTGAAATACGAGCAACGTTATTTACTGGAACGTTTATGGGAAGCTCCACAACGATTAACCGATCTTCATTGGCCTACTGTAACTCTGAGTATCGTGACAGTTGTCGTTTATTTGCTCACCAAACGCTACCGACCAACTTGGCCTGCTGCCATGCTGGCGATCCTCGTAACTACTGCGTCAGTTTGGTTTTTCCATTTACAAGAGATGGGCGTATCGGTTGTCGGACTCACTCAAGGTGGCTTCCCTCAGTTTCAAACACCGGAGTTTGAGCTAGGTGAAGTTCGTGAACTAGTGGTCCCGGCTCTCAACCTTGCGATTGTCAGTTTTGTTAGCATGATGCTCACCGCCCGCAGTTTCGCTGCTAAAAACGGTTATGATATTGATGCTAATAAAGAGTTTCAGGCGTTGGGTTTTGCCAACATTGCCTCAGCGTTTTCGCAAGGTTTCGCGATAAGCGGCGCTGACTCACGCACAGCCGTCAATGATGCAAATGGCGGTAAATCTCAATTAGTTTCGATTGTCGCCGCAATCACCATTGCCATTATTGCGGTATTTATTTACGAGCCTTTGCAGTTCATCCCTATCTCTTCACTTGGTGTTGTATTGATCATTGCGTCCCTATCGCTGCTCGATCTTAAAGCAATTTGGAAATTAAAATCTCGTGACAAAGATGCATTTTATCTGGCCATCATTACTTTTATTTCTGTGTTGATCGTGGGTGTAATACCGGGGATCACTTTGGCGGTATTGCTAGGGCTGTTTCAATTTTTACGGATTGTCATGCGACCGAGTGATCAGCTACTTGGCTTGGATGAAAAAGGTACCATTCGGACCATCGACGACTCAGGAAAAGCTTCGCCTATTCCTGGAATGGTGATTTACCGCTTTAACTCACCGCTAACTTACTTCAATGCTCCTTACTTTAAACGTAGAGTGTTAGAGCAGGCAGAGCATCACAAAGACGCAAGTTGCGTTGTCATCGACGCCGTATCGAGCTTTACTCACTTGGATCTCAGTGTGATGGCAACACTGGCAGATATTCACAATACTTTGAAAAAGAGAGGTGTACGCTTAATCCTCGCAGGAAGGAAACGACGTCTTCGTCAATGGTGTGAGCTTACTGGTATCAGCACCAGTGAAGGAGGCATCTTACTGCGAGCTGATATGTACCTTGCCATTAAACTTAGTGGCTGTTACATCAGTGCTGTGGGTGAGGGACAAATTCCTACTGTTCAAAAAGAGCCTGATTTAGAGCAGCCACCCAAACCAATTCCAGAAGTGGCTTAAATACAAATTTAATATAGAAAACAGGAAATTAAACTCCTGTTTTCTAGTGCTTATCTTCACAGCTGAATACGTGTTACGCCTTTGGCTTAAACTTTTTTGTCATCCCTTGGCTTTTAGGAGCCACCAGCCTATAACCAAGCTTTTCGTAAAAGACCGGTTCATCAGCAATCATAGAAACGTAAGAGCCTTC
This sequence comes from Vibrio sp. 1580, assembly GCF_033340055.1. Classification (NCBI taxonomy): domain Bacteria; kingdom Pseudomonadati; phylum Pseudomonadota; class Gammaproteobacteria; order Vibrionales; family Vibrionaceae; genus Vibrio; species Vibrio sp. 1580. Next base: position 359,693 of record NZ_JAWOVT010000005.1, on the reverse strand, counting down.
AAGTGCAACAGATGAAAGATAACCGTCGATGTATTCCATGACTTTTCTACCTAAACCGTTGCCTTGATAATCAGAATCAACGGCAACGTCGACAATTTCGAAGTTACACGCCCCGTCACCAACAACCCGACCCATTGCAATGAGCTTTCCTTCATCCCGAACAGATACGCCATATAACGAATTGGGTAGACCAATTTCAGCAGCTTTCAACGATTTGGGTGATAGCCCGGCTTTGACACGCATATCATAGTATTCTTTCGGGCTTGGCACATGCTCTTCATATCTTATTGTCATTATGTACTACTCCTTTGTATCACCTTGGAGCTTACATAACTAAACTGTATAAATAAACAGTTAAACGTTGGAAAGATGTTCCCATTAAGCACACAAAGTATCAGGTCTAGAAAAGAAGCCACCGACAACTCTGACGCCATAATAGATATAAGTTGCTCTGAAGCTAGACATTCCTTTTTCTAAACATGTTTCTCTCAACAACGTATCCGCATGCTTTCGAGCACTTTGTGGCAACACCTCTTCCCTCATGAGTTGGTAAAGAGCATCATGCACTAAAGAAGCTTTCATAATGTTTTTTGTGTCTAACGCTGGCCCACTCGCTCCATCCCATGCATAGCCCTTTTTAATCGTTAACACGCCTTGTTTGGACAAACTAAGAAAAGGGCTGTCATACGCGTTACTCACTGAAATGTGAGTCTCAACCTTTTCTTCAGAATGGAGAGTGTATTTATACTTCTGACGCTTTTTGTATTTCATAACCTAACCGCCTAGCTAACTTCAGTGGGAGGAACGGAGATGACTCTCAAATTAGAGTTTCTCAGAGAGTTTTTTCAAATAGGACTTAGCAAGCTCATGGTTATCTCTGCTCAACCACTTAATACAATCAAAGAGTTCCCAGATCAGGCCTTGATCACCACTGGTATAAACTGGGAAATCTTCATGCTTTGGCGCAGGTTCATCAGTAACCATGCCCCCAATCACATCAGCTTTATCAAATAAAGTCTTAAATGGCTTAGAAAGTTTGAAGGGCTCACAGAGATCTAAACAATGAATCTCTGCACTGGTTAGGTCATTAAAAATGTATTTTTTGAAACACGCATTTTCGTTGTGCTCTCCCTCAAGGCGATAAAAAATATCTTTATTAGCTTCAAACTGGGTAAAGCAAGGCTCTGAGGCTTTATGGAAGTTGTTTTGAGTAAATACAACAACATCAGCGTCCGAAATACGGTCACCTTGTCCTGATGACAAGGAGCCAAGCAATACCGCGGCAACAACGTCTTTTTCAGAACAAAAGGCATCATAAGCTGACTCAACCAAGGCCTTTTGTCGTGGTAAATGTTCTAGTCCTAACTCTCCAATTGTCATAACTCACTCCGTCGATACGCACTAAAATCAAGTCGAAACGTAAACAGTATCATGCGAGCTTTATTATGATTAATCAACGTTAAATCATGGTGTTACTTTAAAATAAAATGATTAATGACCATGAGAAGCATCAAACTCTGTCTCAAACTTAAACTGAAAAAAACGGAGCCGATTGGCTCCGTTTCTCGCTTTATGTGTTACTACTATTTCTTTGGTACTTCTAATTGCATCTCTGGCATGGCATCGCGCTTCGCTTTAATTTTGCGCCAAACTATCCATGCAATGATCACAATCAGCAGCATTATCAAGTTACCTACCGCGATAATAATCATGCTGCGCTTACGCTCAGCCTCCCGCTCAGCGATAATTTGCTTTTCCATTTCAATACGGCGCTGCTCGGCTAATTCAGCTTCTTTTGCAATTCGAGCAGCTTCTAGATCAACTTCATCAACAACACTGAAAGTTTGCTCTGGAATAGGAAACACCAACGGACGCTGGGTTGCAAAATCAGTGGCAAAGATCTCGCCGCGCCATGCGTACTTACCAAGCTCAGCATCGTTATTGAGGTCCAACGTAACTCTCATTCCATCTTTAGAGACCTGTCCTTGGCTGTAACTAATGAAGCCATCGGGAGCGTCCTTTTTCACTGTGACTGCAATGGAGCCTGGTGCAATCATACCTTGCTCGCCACTCACCACTAATTGGTGTGGCTTATCGGGATTACGAGTCTGAATAAAAGTACGAGAAATTGGGTTCGGATAAACCAAGATGACTTGTTCTTGCGCTCGTAAGAATACGCCATTGCCAGACGTGATGCGCGCGCGGTACTTACCAGGCTCAACGTCTATTGGGAGCTGAACCGTAAACACACCATCCCCTGCTTTTTCATCCAAGCCGCGGCCGTCATCAGAAAACTCACCCACAACCATCGGCACTGGACGAGCTTCTTTGATCAGCTCATCTTCATTTTCGACAAACTTGGTAAATGTCACGCGCAAATTCACGCGTTCAAGGAAGTCGCGCAGTACAAGAGGTTTGCCGTCGGAGGTCAGGCGAGCTGTAAACTTAAGCGCTTCCCCATTATATAATCGGTTTGGGAACAGATCCGTACTGAGCTTTAGGTGAGAAATTAAGCGGATGTTATTTTTAGGCGTAACTTTCCCCACAACCTGCCATGGACCTGGCATAGGGTTATCAACGGAAATAATATCGAGAGAGGCTTCTTGATACCAACGTACATTGTCGTAAGAGCCCCAAGCATAGTATTTTTTACCGTCAGGACGGACTAAAACAACTGGCTGAGAACTTTGCTCACGATAAACCAAAAACGTGATCTGCTCGATGGTTGGATCAACTCGAAAGCGATTGTCTAACAAAGACATTGTAGATTCACTCGCAGCACTCGAGAGACTACTCCATATCGCTAAAAACGCGACCAACAAAGCCCTCAACATAGCTTCTCCTATTGATGCCAAATACAGTCGTTCACCAACTCTAATCTTTTTTGGTGAGCTTCTAGTTCATCGGCACTTGCGCGCAAAACCTTTAGCGCTTTTCTTCCTTCAATACGACGAATGGTTTCTACTCCACCCTCTTGTTTATTCGCGTTAAATTCTAGACTCGTTTGACCACCCGTCATAAAGAGGTAAACGTCGGCTAGAATCTCCGCATCGAGCAAAGCTCCGTGGAGTGTACGGTGCGAGTTATCAATACCGTAACGTTCACATAAGATATCAAGGTTGTTTCGCTTACCAGGGAAGATTTTCTTCGCCATAGCAAGGGTATCGGTCACCTTGCAGTAGTCGTCCGTTTTGCCGATGTTAGGATCGAGCATGCCAAACTCGTAATCCATAAAGCCGGTATCGAAGGGCGCGTTGTGGGCAACAAGTTCTGCGCCTTTAATAAACTCAAGAAACTCTTGGTGCACGCTCGCGTATTCCGGTTTATCAACCAAGAATTCATCCGTAATACCGTGAACTTCAACCGCTTCTGGTTGGATTTCACGATCGGGTTTTAAATAAACGTGGAAGTGACGACCAGTCAGCTTACGGTTGATGATCTCCACGGCACCGATTTCAATAATGCGGTGTCCCATGTAGTGAGGACCACCCTCGCGGTTCATACCTGTGGTTTCGGTATCGAGAACGACAATGCGGTTATATTCAGAATTGCTGCTGGTATTCATAAGGTTATGTATGTCAGACTATGCTTTATTAAATGTTTCGGCTAATAGTACCAAAAAATATGACCAAACACGTTGAGATTTTCACTGACGGTTCTTGTTTAGGTAACCCAGGACCAGGTGGTTACGGCATAGTATTGCGTTACAAAGACATAGAAAAGACACTTTCCAAAGGCTATACGTTAACTACCAACAACCGCATGGAAATGTTGGCGGCTGTCGTCGCGCTACAGACGTTAAAACAACCTTGCAAAGTCACTTTAACGACTGACAGCCAATATGTGCGCCAAGGTATTACTCAGTGGATCCATAACTGGAAGAAGCGTGGTTGGAAAACAGCGGATAAAAAACCCGTGAAGAATGCCGATTTATGGCAAGCTCTAGACAAAGAAACCGCACGCCATCAAGTTGAATGGCATTGGGTAAAAGGCCACGCAGGCCATCGTGAGAACGAAATGTGTGATGAGCTAGCCCGTACTGCTGCAGAAAACCCAACTGAGGAAGATACAGGTTACCAACCCTCTTAGCGAGATTCTTTCCTCATAGTGTTACCCTCTCGATTCATCACCCCAAGTGGTGTGAGCTTTTTCTTCAAGCGCCAATGCGGTTTGATAGGCTTGAGAGGGTATGTCCGTTTCCGCGCGACTATGTAATACAAACTCCCAGCGGGTGATGCCCAATCACCAAGACTATTTTCCAACCATGTCCACATCGTACGGTAACGTTTCATCGGAAACAGCGCATAACGATCACAATGAATCACTTGATAATTAAGTAACCCTAACCAATCTTTGATGCGGTTCGACGTAAACATTCGTCCACTCCAAGGCAAATTATGTTTACGCCATGGAAGCAAACTCGCTAATCCAGTCAAGCTTAATGGGTTGAATCCAGTAATAATTACATAGCCATCATCCATCATCACTCTATCGACTTCACGCAACAAACGGTGTGGATCGCTTGCATAGTCGAGCTGATGAGCGAGTATCACAACATCAAAGCTTTTTTCCAAAAAGGGTAATTCGTAACCATCTGCAATCACATTATGCAACGGGTTCTGGATATCTACGTTGACTTGGTGTTGAATGTTACAATTACAGCTGGTTAGCTCACAGCTCAACCCGCCCAGTTTGAGCATATGGTAGCCGAAGAGTTTCGGGCACCATTCATCAAGTCGGGTCTGGATTGACTCAAGCACCCACGGACCGTTGTTCATTGCTGACCAAGTCGACGGGTGTGGTATAGTTTTGTTGCTGAGTGCTGGTTTCATTAACCACCTGACTAAAATGGGTGACGGAGAACGAATCGTGTTAGAGATCAAAAGCATACCCGCATTTAATGATAATTACATCTGGCTGATACAAAATAGCGATAAGCGCTGCGCAGTCGTTGATCCGGGCGATGCGAAGCCAGTATTAGAATTTCTGCAGGCTAACGAATTAACTTTAGAAGCGATTTTAATTACGCACCACCACAACGATCACATTGGTGGCGTTCCAGACTTAGTGCGTGCATTTCCTAACGTCGCCGTTGTGGGCCCAAAATCAGAGCCAATTCCAACCCTAACGACACCAATGGAAGAAGGCGACAAGCTAGAGTTGTTTGGTGAGATTTTCTTAGTACTTGGGTTACCCGGTCATACTTTGGGCCATATCGGTTACGTTGGGGACGGAAAACTGTTTTGCGGTGATGTGCTCTTTTCTGCTGGCTGCGGTCGTATTTTTGAAGGTACGCCTGAGCAAATGTTTGAATCACTGAGCAAACTAACGTCTCTACCAGAAGAAACTCAAGTCTTCTGCGCGCATGAATACACCGCGAGTAACGTGGCGTTTGCTCTAGCGGTTGAACCTGACAATGAGCAACTTCGCCAATATCGCGACGATGTAAACCGACTGCGAGCACTCAACATTCCGACACTTCCAACAACAATACGCAAAGAAAAGTGGATTAATCCGTTCTTGCGAACCTCTAACCCTGACGTGGTTCAATCTGTTGCTAGTCGCATTAAAAATAGCGATCCATGCTCGGTTTTTACTGCTTTACGCGAGTGGAAGAACGAATTTTAACCATTTTCTGCTTGTAAGTTTGCAAGACCCCAGTATTATCAGGGACTGATTTTTCGAGAAGCGCCACTGGCGCTTCTCTTACGTTTGGGGTTGATATAAATCTATTTGAATTTCTCCCCATTGCATAATTAGAAGCTCTTTGCCTCTATAAATTAGTTAGTGTTTAAAAGATGTCTATTATCTTGCGACTGCCACGCACATTACGTTGCGCGACAGGCAGGTGAAGATAAACAGGCCCTAAATAGGCTGAATCCATGCGTTTGAAGTATACTTGGGCGTTGGCGTTGTTATTATCTGGCTGTCAATTGACTCAGTCAGATTCAACGTCTTCTACACCAGAAACCAATAAATCTGAGCAGACTGCAAAGCAAAATGCAGTAAAAGCTCAACCGGGCAATAAATCGTCACTAGCAAAAAAATCCGCTAACGACGCGCCTAAAGTTCTCTCCCCCCAAGAACAAGAAGATGTGTGGCAACGTATCGCCATGCAGCTGGACATGGATATCCCAAACCACAAGAAAGTGGACTACTACCGTACGTGGTATTTAAAGCACCCAAATCACCTTTACACGGTATCTAAGCGTGCGACTCCTTTTCTATACATGATCACAAAACGTATCGAAGAGCGCGGACTCCCAATGGAGCTAGCTTTACTTCCTGTAGTGGAAAGTTCATTCGATGCCTTTGCCTACTCACATGGTAGCGCGGCTGGGTTGTGGCAATTTGTCCCTGGCACCGGAAAAATGATGGGACTAGAGCAAAACTACTGGTATGACGGTCGCAGAGATGTGGCAGCAGCAACGGATGCAGCGCTGGACTACCTAGTACAACTAAACGAGCGTTTTGATGGTAACTGGGAACATGCAATCGCCGCTTATAACAGCGGTGGAGGCCGAGTTTCTAGCGCAATTCGTAAGAATAAAAAGCTCGGTAAACCTATCGATTTCTTCTCATTAGACTTACCAAAAGAGACCAGCAGTTACGTTCCTAAGCTATTGGCCTTGGCTGACGTTATCGCAAACCAAGACAAGTACGGACTTAATATTCCTGCAATTCCAAACAAGCCTGTTCTAACGCTTGTTGATCCAGAAGAGCAGTTAGATCTGGCTATTGCCGCAGATTATGCCGGCATTAGCGTAAAAGAGTTGCAGAGTTACAACCCAGCATACAACCAGTGGTCGACAGCGCCTGAGGGGCCGCACCAACTTTTGATTCCCGTAGAGAAAAAAGAGACTTTTCTCACCAAGGTGGAGAAAAATCGCGGTAAAGGGATGAAGGTCGCTCGCTACAAGGTGAAATCTGGTGACTCTTTAAGCGTGCTAGCTAATAAATACGGCACAACCACGAAAGTCATTCGACGTGCCAACGGCCTATCGAATAACAACATTCGTATTGGTCAATACCTATTGATTCCGACATCAACAAAAGACGATGCAAAATATGCATTAACGGCACAAAACCGATTAAACAAGACTCAATCTCGTGCTCGTGGTCAACTCAAGCTCACCCATGTCGTTCAGTCTGGAGAAAGTTTGTGGTCAATCGCACGTAACAATAAAGTGTCGTATAAATCGTTAGCTAAATGGAATGGTATGGGCCCTAAAGATCCATTGCGTGTGGGTCAAAAGCTAGTGATTTGGAAAGACTCAGACAAAGGTTCTGTGATCCGTACCGTTTTCTACAACGTTCGCTCTGGCGACACCATTAGCGGCATTGCAAGCAAGTTCAAAGTAAAAACGAACGACATCGTGAAATGGAACTCGCTACACAAGAAAAAATACTTACAACCAGGTCAAAAGCTTAAGTTGTACGTTGACGTAACGAAGGTAAGTGTATGAACCCATCAAGCAATCCACTTGTGATGCTGTTGGACATTTTTCGTTCTCCAACATCTTGTTTTCTTGCGCTTTATCAACGCGGTGGATGGGGATGGCAACCGTTCATCTTCCTGATGCTTAGTCCGTTTTTATTCTGGGGTGCTTACTTTTCGAATGTCGATTTCACGTGGCTCAGTGACCAACTTGCTGCGCAATTTCAGCAAATCGACCCGAAGCAGATTGAGCTATTAGAACCAAACACGCTAATGGCAAGCGCGATCATCAATGATGTATTCAACCGCTTTGCCACCTTACTATTGCTCGCGCTTTGGTTCTTTCTTGCAACAAAGGCAAGCAAACAACAATACGGTTACTGGAAATGGTTTGCCGCATCGTGTGCTATCTTATTCCCAGCAGTATTGGGCGATGTAGCAAGCTACGCGAGCTTGCTACTCAAGCATGGTCAGGTAATGACTTACGCTGCCGATTTAAATAGCCTCAATGGTCTATTAAAGCTGCCTCTTACTAACGAATGGTCTCATTTCGCTAGCTCGTTACCTTTGCTTCTGCCTTGGTACATTGTGCTCGGCTACGGCGTTGTACTGACGTGGACGGAGTTTGAACGTGGCCAAGCTTTGGTGATAGCAAGCCTGCCATGGGTATTCTTCTACGTTATTTGGGCACTTTATATTGTGGTAACCTAAGCTAGTTATTTAACGTAAATGACAATAACAATGGGTTATGATCGGAAGCGTCGCTCTGCGGCGCTTTTGCGTACTTAAGCGTCAGACCTCGGTAAAACACATGGTCCAGTGGTAACCCTGTTATAAATTGGACTCGATGATCCGGCAAGAACGTCACCTCTTGTAAGTCCGCAGCCTTTAAGGCCTGCCTCATCGCATTAACGCGAGATTCACTCCAGCTATTGAAGTCTCCAGCAAATAGAATTGGCCCCACATGATGCTTTAAAAGCATTTCAAGCGCCGTTAACTGAGATACATACTCTTTTGTACCCACGGTGAAGTTAATCGCATGTACATTCACCACTGCGAGTTTCTCGCCATTACTCAAGTGATACTGGCTATATAATGCAGACTTAGGTAAGCGAAGCCACGGCTCTTTAGAGGTGTAAGCGCAGGCTTTTTCTGGTTGCCCTTGAGCAATACTAATTACACCGGCACCGCTACCCAGCGCCTTAAAAGCACTCACTTGATTACTAACCCAGCGACCATCCACCAACCACTGTTTAAATGATGGTGTCATGCTGGCTTCTTGCAATAACAGTAACTGCTTATCAGCAGAAAACTCATCGAGTGCACGTTGCCAATTAGCCCGGTTCTGTTTGTAGATATTCCAGACAAGCACATTGATTTTGCCGTCATGATCGAGAGCTTTTGAATCGCTAAATTCGATGCACCTGATATCTTGTGTCAGCTCGGTACCTGTTTGAGTAATAATTTGCGGCTGATCTGGTACGGTGAAAATAACCTGGAAGCCAACCAATACCGCCATTACGAGAAAAGCTAACGCCAGAAAAAAACGCTTAAACATACGACAAACCTGAATGTAGGCACCCGAAATCTAGAACAACCAATCTCGGGTTAAATGATTTCACTAATAAGCAAACAACAAAAAAGGAGCCACTTGGCTCCCTTTTAGCATAATAAATACGAAACAAGTGACAAGAAACCTTAGATCGCGTCTTCGTCTTCTTCACCAGTACGAATACGAACCACACGCTCAATATCAGTGACGAATATTTTACCATCACCAATCTTACCAGTTTGCGCGGTTTCAATGATTGTCTCTACGCATTTATCAGCCACATCTTCCGTTACAACGATTTCGAGCTTCACTTTAGGTAGAAAGTCCACCATGTACTCTGCACCACGGTAAAGCTCGGTGTGACCTTTTTGGCGACCAAAGCCTTTCACTTCAGAGACGGTCATCCCTGTAATGCCAACTTCAGCTAGCGCTTCTCGAACATCATCCAGTTTAAATGGCTTGATAATCGCTTCAATTTTTTTCATGTTCATCCCTTAAGCTTCAATCGATTGCGCTTATTATCGTTTAGCGTTTCGCAACATTCAATGTTTGTCTCTGATCCACCAGCGAAAATCCAGGCTGAGCAAATTAACATAGCGAATATCGTGAGTTGATAAAACCCAATGAGGACTGCTCAATGCCCAATCGTCCAAGCTTTTTCAGACTCGCGTTTACTTCAAACTTGCGTAGTAAGCCGCTAGGTTAGCGATATCTTCATCAGACAACAATGAAGCTTGAGCTTGCATCACAGCAGCAAGCCCACCTGTTCGCTCTTTATTTTTATAAGCTTTAATTGAACTGATAATATATTGCTCATTTTGCCCTTTCAGATTTGGGTAACCCGGAATGACAGCAATACCATCAGCGCCATGACACGCCGCGCATACTCCCGACTTTGCTTGACCTGCTGCAGCATCTCCCGCAGCTAGAGCCTGCCCACTGAACATGGTTAACGCCACCATTGCACCCATGATTGTTTTCTTCATTGCTTCACCTAATCAATTATTATTTAAGGATTTTTATATTTTATAATCGACATTGTGGCATGAATTTTCATTACCTGCGCCAAATAAGTTCACAATCTTGACCATTAAACGCCTGATCAACGAACAGATCTGCCACAGCAACGACTCGGTCTTGGTACATTAAAATCGGAATTTGACGACGCAGCCAGCTTGGCACATTGTATTCTTGGAATAACTTCTTCAGTTTTCGACTGTGATTACGCGTGGTTGGATGCGCTGATAAGCCTTCCGGATTGAAGGTCACGCGAAGCAATTCTGGCTGACTCGGTAGCGCAATCGTTGCGTTACTAGAACTCGTCGTTAAGGTCAGCTCCCCGAGTCCCTCAGGCAGCGACAAAGTCGCATCAACTTGAATCGTACTTTGCCACTTAGTGACATCAGCCGTTTCCGTTACCCAATAGAGACGATTTCGAAAACGGCGCACTTCACCTTGTTTAAGTTGTAGTTTGGGGTTGGCATCTTGCTGAGCTAATGCCACTTCATTCCAGATAAGATTGAGTTGTACCTGAGTCGGCATACTAGTATTAAGCTTAGCCAGCCACATACGAATCAAGCGCGCACGCGCTAATCCACTGTGCTTAGCCAGTTCTTCAATACTCAAACTTAGATCCGTTTGTAAAGCGCGTTCAAACACCGCGCTCAATAGTTCATCCAATAGCGCTTCTTGTTGAGCACATAAACTTGCACTGCGCTGAACCGCTTGATGGATACTCGGCCAGCGACCAGACAATTCAGGAATAACACAATGACGAAGAAAGTTACGATCATAACGGGTATCTTGATTGCTTTCGTCTTCCACCCACTCCAAGCCTAATTTAGTAGCGGCTTCTTCGATGGTCTTCCGCTTGATAGTAAGCAATGGTCGAACTAGAGATCCGCAAGAAAACGGCATACTCTCCGCCATCGAAGATAACCCTTTAGGCCCGCTGCCGCGCTTAAGCGCAAGGAGAAAAGTCTCTATTTGATCGTCGGCATGTTGACCAGTCAACAGTATATCACCTTCTTGAATGTACTTAGTTAAGGCTTGGTAGCGAGCTTTACGAGCAAGAAGTTCAATACTTTCACCATTGCTGATGTCTAAGCTCACTCGCTCGATCGAGCACGATATCCCCACTTGTTGTGCCCAAAGTAAGCATTTATCGGCCCAATTATCGGCATTCGAGCTTAAACCATGGTGCACATACACAGCGTGACACTCTATCGAATGCGCTTGTTGGTAGCGACTGAGTAATTCGAGTAAAAGACGTGAATCCACTCCTCCGCTAAACGCCAAGACAACCTTAGTGCCTAATTGATAGTAGCGGCCGAGAACTTGAGCAAAATGCGGGTAAAGCGATTCCATAAGCGATCCGATAGGTACAAAAAAAGGGCTGGACTCTCATCCAACCCTTTCTATTTTAACTGTTATCACTTGAGATATCAGCTAACGCTTAATAGCAATCACCGAAATTAACAGTAACCGTAGCTCATTAGACGCTGGTAACGACGCTCACGTAGCGTCTCTTCATCCAATTGTTCTAGATCTTCTAGCTGACGAAGTAGTGTCGCTTTCATATTCGCTGCCATTTGAACATGATCGCGATGAGCGCCGCCTAGTGGCTCTTCAATGATTTCGTCGATCAGTTCAAGCTCTTTAAGACGCGGAGCAGTTAGACCCATTGCCTCTGCCGCTTGTGGCGCTTTGTCTGAATCACGCCATAAGATTGAAGCACAACCCTCAGGAGAAATTACTGAGTACGTAGAGTACTGAAGCATGTTCACGTAGTCGCCTACACCGATTGCTAGTGCACCACCAGAACCGCCTTCACCAACAACGTTACAGATTACTGGCACTTTAAGACCAGACATCACTTTTAGGTTTTTCGCGATAGCTTCAGATTGACCACGCTCTTCTGCGCCCACACCTGGATACGCGCCAGCCGTGTCAATAAATGTGATGATCGGCATGTTGAAACGCTCTGCCATTTCCATCAAGCGTAGAGCCTTACGGTAGCCTTCTGGTTTCGGCATACCAAAGTTACGTTTCACCTTTTCTTTGGTCTCACGACCTTTTTGGTGACCAATGATCATCACAGGGCGGCCTTCAAGGCGAGCCATGCCACCCACAATCGCTTTGTCGTCTGCAAACGCGCGGTCACCCGCTAATTCATCAAACTCCTCAAAAGCGTGTTGGATGTAATCCAGCGTGTAAGGACGTAGTGGGTGACGAGCCAGTTGAGCTGTTTCCCATGCACCTAGGTCACTGAAGGTTTTTTTCTTCAGCTCTAAGCTTTTCTTCTCAAGCTGTTCGATTTCTTTATCCAGGTCAATCGCAGAATCACCACCGTGACGAGAGACATCACGTAGTGCTTCAATTTTCGCTTCTAGTTCTGCAATTGGCTTTTCAAATTCAAGAAAGTTTAGGCTCATCTATGAATCCTTGTTTACTCAGCGTCTAACATATTGCGCTGAATTTTTAGTTAAATTCGAGTTCTACCTGGCTTTTGCCAAGCAACTGTTTTAAATCGTCGAGTAATGTATCACTTGGCGTAACTCGCCACTCGGTGCCCAATGTTAACCGCGCTCTGGCGTCGGCACGCTGGTAGTATACATTGACGGGTACGGTTCCGGCTTTGTGCGGTTCTAAAATACGGCTGAACTGCTCAAAAAACTGATCATTGATCTGATTTGCATCTATCGATACCGACAAACCACGAGCGTATTTCTCGCGCGCACTGCCAAGATCCATAACTTCACGCGCCGACATTTTAAGGCCACCGTTAAAGTCATCAAAGCTGACCTGTCCAGAAACGACCAAAATTCTGTCTTTTTCGAGAAGTTCAGCGTATCGATCCAGCGCATCAGAGAACAACATCACTTCCATACGACCACTTCGGTCATCCAGTGTCATAATACCAATTCGTGTACCACGCTTGGTCGTCATTACACGAGCGGCAATAACCAGGCCGGCTACCGTGACAGATTGATCGCGGCGAGTGGGCGTTGCGTCTTTTAGTCGACAACTGGTGTATTTGTTTAGTTCCTTTACGTAGGCGTTAATTGGGTGCCCTGTCAAATATAGGCCTAGGGTATCACGCTCGCCCTCTAACCACACTTTTTCTGGCCAAGGCGGAACCTGCGTATACTTATGCTCTACTTCTTCAGGTGCATCCGTCAGCACACCAAACATATCCGTTTGACCAAACGCCTCAGCTTGGTGATGTTGACTTGCTGCTTTTACCGCATCATTGAGTGACGCCATCATCGCCGCGCGGTGTGGGCCTAGTCGATCCAACGCGCCCGCGTAAATCAGCTTCTCTATCACTCGTTTATTGACGCGTTTTAGATCAACTCGAGCACAGAAATCAAACAGGTCTTTAAAGTGACCACCTTTATTTCTCGCCTCAAGAATCGCATCGATAGGGCCCTCACCAACCCCTTTTATCGCACCAATACCGTAAACAATTGCGCCATTTTCATCAACATTAAAGCGATATAGGCCAGAGTTGATGTCTGGTGGCAGCACGGTAAGCTTCATACGGAAACACTCATCGACCAAGCCAACGACTTTTTCCGTGTTATCCATATCGGCTGTCATTACCGCAGCCATAAATTCGGCAGGATAATGTGTTTTCAGCCAAAGAGTTTGATAAGAAACCAATGCATAAGCAGCAGAGTGCGATTTGTTAAAACCATAACCGGCGAACTTTTCTACCAAGTCGAAGATTTTCATCGCCAACTCGCCATCGATACCGTTCTTTATCGCACCTTCTTCAAAGATAGCACGTTGTTTTGCCATCTCTTCTGGCTTTTTCTTACCCATTGCACGACGAAGCATGTCCGCACCACCTAGCGTATAACCCGCTAAGATCTGCGCAATCTGCATTACCTGCTCTTGGTACAGGATGATGCCGTAGGTTGGATCAAGCGTCTCTTTTAGCGACTCGTGTTGCCACTTTTCATCTGGATAAGAGATCGCTTCTCGACCATGTTTACGGTCGATAAAGTTATCTACCATGCCCGATTGCAAAGGACCCGGACGGAAGAGTGCTACCAATGCGATAATGTCTTCGAAACAGTCTGGCTGAAGTCGTTTGATCAGCTCTTTCATGCCTCGAGATTCAAGCTGGAATACTGCTGTCGTTTCAGAGTTTTGCAACAAACGGAAAGAGGCAGGGTCTTCTAACGGTATGGATTCAATTTGAACCGGTTCTTTCCCTTCTCGCTCTAGGCGTGGGTTAATCAGTCCTAACGCCCAGTCAATAATGGTTAAGGTACGTAAACCCAAGAAGTCAAACTTAACTAGGCCAGCGGTCTCAACATCGTTTTTATCAAATTGAGTAACCGGAAAGTGACCTTCAGCGTCTGCATAAATTGGCGCAAAATCGGTAATTGTTGTAGGTGAAATTACAACGCCACCAGCGTGTTTACCGGCGTTTCGCGTACAGCCTTCCAAAATATGACACATGTCGATGAGTTCTTTAACTTCCTCATCGGCCTCATACAATTCAGGTAGTGCAGGTTCAGCTTTAAACGCTTTATCTAGCGTCATGCCTGGATCGGGCGGGATCAGCTTTGAAATACGATCAACAAAACCAAATGGGTGGCCCAATACGCGGCCAACGTCACGGATTACCGCTTTTGCCGCCATGGTACCAAACGTGATGATCTGAGATACCGCGTCGCGACCGTACATTTCCGCAACGTGGTCAATAACCTGGTCACGTTTATCCATACAGAAATCGACGTCGAAATCGGGCATCGAAACACGTTCTGGGTTCAAGAAACGTTCGAACAGCAAGTCATATTCTAGTGGATCCAGATCGGTGATTTTTAGTGCGTAAGCCACCAAAGAACCAGCACCGGAACCACGTCCAGGACCGACAGGAATTCCATTATCTTTTGACCACTGGATGAACTCCATTACGATCAAGAAGTAACCAGGAAATCCCATTTGGTTGATAACATCTAGCTCTATCTGAAGACGTTCATCATATTCAGGGCGGCGACGTTTCCTCTCTTCCTCATCTGGAAATAGGAACTCTAAACGCTCTTCCAACCCCTCTCGGGATTTCATGACTAGGAACTCAGTCTCTTTCATCCCTTCGGTTGGGAAAGCTGGTAGGAAGTACTCCCCTAAGCGCACAGTCACGTTACAACGCTTCGCTATCTCGACACTGTTTTCTAACGCTTCAGGAATATCAGCAAACAGCTCGCACATTTCTTCTTCTGTACGAAGATATTGCTGCGGACTGTAGTTTTTTGGCCTACGCGGATCTTCTAATGTGTAACCATCGTGAATCGCTACGCGTATTTCATGAGCATCAAATAGGTCTGGACTCAGGAATACAACTTCATTGGTCGCCACTACTGGCAAGTCTTGCTGCTCTGCCAATTCAACCGCAAAGTGAAGATAAGTTTCTTCATCTGGACGACCGGTACGAAGTAGCTCAAGATAAAAGCGATCTGGAAAATGCTGTTTATAGAAATCAACACACCCTTGCACTATTTGACGGTTGCCTTTCAAAAGGCCGCGACCAATTTCTCCGCTTTTACCGCCGGATAATACAATCAAGCCTTCAGACATTTCAGCCAACCAGGCTTTATCAATCACTGGGTGGTGTTGAACATGTCCACGTAAGTACGCTTTTGATATCAATAACGTCAGGTTCTTATAACCTACATTATCCGCCGCAAGCAAAGTCACTTGTGTCAGCTCTTCACCAAACTCGTCCGACTGCATTTTAAAGTCAGCACCAATGATCGGTTTAACACCACTGCCATGCGCCGTACCGTAAAACTTCACCAAACCACATAGGTTGGTAAAGTCGGTCAACGCCATTGCGGGCATACCGAGCTCAGCAACTTTCTTTACGATTGGCGGAACTTTGTTGAGGCCATCCACCATCGAGAAGTCACTATGAACACGCAGGTGGATGAATTTGGGATCTGACATTAACAGGTACCGTGTAACTCTATTTTGTTGGGGATTCTAACCTAAAGAGGTTGGGTTTATAACACCAATTAGATCGTTTGATTATTCTATGCCTAACGCTTTTTTTACTGGCTTGAAACTCTTGCGGTGTTCACTGATCACTCCGTGTTGCTCAATCGCTTCAAAGTGCGCTTTAGTTGGGTAACCTTTGTGCTTCGCGAAGCCAAATTGTGGATGAAGTTTATCCAACTCTTCCATCTCTTGGTCACGCACGACTTTGGCAATAATGGAAGCCGCACTGATTTCGGCAACACGTAGATCGCCTTTTACTACAGCTTGAGCATCCATTGGCAGCTCCGGACAACGGTTACCATCAATCAACACCAAATCAGGTTGAACCTGTAACCCCGCCACTGCATGCTGCATCGCAACCATAGTCGCCTGCAAAATATTCAGTTGATCGATTTCTTCAGGAGAACAACGCCCGACCGCCCACGCCAATGCTTTTTCTTTGATTTCAGGAAGCAACGCCATGCGTTTCTTTTCGGTCAATTTTTTCGAATCGTTCAACCCTTCAATAGGATTGTTAGGATCAAGGATAACCGCAGCGGTGACGACGTCTCCCACCAAAGGACCACGTCCTACCTCGTCGACTCCGGCCACAAGCTGGTAACCTTGCGGATATTCAAACGGAGGGAGTTCAACTTTGGTTTTGGTCGCTTTTGGTTTAACAGCCATGATAAATCTCTATTTTTCAATCAGTTTTAGAACCGCGTTTGCGGCTTGTTGATCCGCATCTTTACGGATCCAATGATGCATTTCCGTAAACTTATCTAACATCGGTTTATTGTCGCTTTCCAATAAGCGAGAAACCTCAGTAAACAAATTGTCTGGTGTGCACTCATCTTGTAGATATTCTTTGACGAGCTCATCATCCGCCAAGATATTCGGCAATGACACATACTTCGTTTTCAATAGACGTTTAGCTAAGAAAGCAGTAAATGCATTCACACGATAACCCACCACCATTGGACGCTTGAGAAGCATACACTCCAACGCTACGGTACCGGAGGCCAACATCACAGCATCGGATGCGGTGATGACGTTGCGTGCGGTATCATCAACTAACTTGAAGTCCAACTCTGGCGCTAGCTCTTTCCATGCTTGTTCAAACTGCTCACGGCGTTTTTGATTAACAAGCGCGACAACAAACCCCAGTTCTGGAAATTTTTTATGGAGTAACTTGCAGGTTTCAATAAATGGCTCTGAGAGCATTTTTAACTCGCTACCACGACTGCCTGGCAGGACAGCAAGCCACTTTTTATCTTGTTCTAAACCAAGCAACTCACGTGCAGGCGCTTGTTCTGATTCTAGTGGGATGGCATCAGCCAAGGTATGACCAATGAACTCGCAAGGTACATTAAATTTGTCGTAGAACGCTTTCTCAAACGGAAGAAATGCTAGCACCAAGTTCGTTGCCGCTTCTATTTTAAAGATGCGCTTCTGACGCCAAGCCCAAACAGACGGACTCACGTAATGAACGGTTTTAATGCCCGCTTGCTTGAGGTCAAGCTCCAGGCGTAAGTTGAAGTCAGGAGCATCGATCCCGATGAAAACATCAGGCGGATTCTGAGTAAAATACTGAACGAGCTCAGCTTTCACTTTAAGAAGTCTCGGTAAGCGGCCTAAAACCTCGACTAATCCCATCACCGCAAGCTCTTCCATATCAAACAGAGACTCGCAACCTTGGGCTATCATTTTCGGACCACCAATGCCTACGAACTCTGCGTCTGGATATTGTTGCTTTACTGCTTTGATAAAGCCTTCACCTAGCGTATCGCCAGACAATTCTCCGGCAATGATGCCAATACGTAATGGTCTTTCCATATCTACTTCGCTATTTTTCCTGTGCGCTATGGATAACGGTTTGCCTTATCCATAAAACACAAAAAGATCGTAACCTCAAATTTGGTCACGATCTTTTTATTTATTGGTTCATTCGCCAATTAACGAATAATGCCACGTTCCGTCGTTTCCAGAATATCTGAGAAACGCTTCACAGCCGGCCACTCTTGAGCCATTTCAGCCAGAATAGGCTTCACTTCTTCTAGCGTCTTACCTGAACGGTAGATTTCTTTATACGCTTTTTGTAGCGCACGAATCTCTGGTTTCTCAAAGCCATTACGCTTCAAGCCAACTAGGTTCAAGCCGAATGGAGCAGCGTGGTTACCTTGCGCGAGTACATAAGCTGGGACATCTTGCACCACAGCTGAACAGCCGCCAATGTATGCGTAAGCGCCCACTGTACAAAACGGATGAATCGCAGACAGTGCCATCACACCGGCATAATCATCAACAGTAACGTGACCACCAAGAATCGAGTTATTACCGATATGAGTGTGGTTACCAATAACAACATCATGCGCAACGTGTGCATTCACACACAATAAGTTGTCATCACCAATGATCGTGGTTGCTTTGTCTTGCACTGTGCCGCGGTGAACTTGGACCGCTTCACGAATGACGTTACGGTCACCGATAACCACAGTTGTGTCTTCACCACCGTATTTTTTGTCTTGGTTTTCTTCACCAATGACAGCATGTGGGAAAATACGGTTATCTTTGCCAATAGTTGTGTGACCTTTGATCACAACGTGAGACATCACTTCTGTGCCTTCACCAATTTCAACCGTAGAGGTGATGTACGTAAAAGGACCTACTGTTACGTTAGCACCAATTTTGGCGCCCTCTTCTACCACCGCTGCCGGGTGGATTTTAGCGGTTTCATGAATCATATTAAAACTCTCGACGAGCACACTTCAGTTCTGCAGAACATACCACTTCGCCGTCAACTTTTGCTACACCGCTAAATGCAGCAATGCCGCGACGTTCTTTCAGAAATTCTACCTCAATAACCAATTGGTCGCCCGGAACCACTGGTTTACGGAATTTCGCGCCGTCTACGCTTGCAAAGTAGTACAGTTCATTTTCTGTTGGTGCACCAAATGATTTAAATGCAAGTAAGCCTGTTGCCTGAGCCATTGCTTCTAAAATCAAAACACCTGGGAATACTGGTAGTTGAGGAAAGTGACCTGTGAACTGAGGTTCGTTAACCGACACGTTTTTAATCGCGTGAAGGTACTTCTCTTCTTGGAAGTCTATCACTCGGTCGATCAATAAGAATGGGTAGCGATGAGGTAGTAGCTCTTGAATTTCAGAGATGTTCATCGTTTTCTTTTCAGTAGTCAAAGTCGTCTTCCTATATCAATTTTTTGCCGCCAAGATGGCAAACGTGGCAACAGGTCGTAAAGCCGAATCGCTTTGCAATATACTAGCAAAATACGCACCATCTTGGAGTTAAATCTACTTAGAGCGCGTCATTATAGAAGAAAAAGACCCGCATTTCGCGAGTCTTCTTACAGAATATGGAACTAGAACTTGTTAGCCTTCGTGTTAAATACAGAGCGAAAGATAACTTGTTCTAAATTTCTTCTTTCTGTTCCAGCTGTTTTTCAACCGCTTTTAGGCGCTTATTCATCTCATCAATACGGTGAACTCGAGTTGCGGTCTTACGCCACTCTCTGTTCGTTTGTAGTGGAATACCTGATGAGTAAAGGCCTTTTTCTTCGATACTGCGCATTACCATGCCCATACCTGTAATCGCCACACCATCTGCGATAGTGATATGGCCATTCAGAACAGACGCGCCGCCAATCTGGCAGTACTTACCAATTTTTGTACTGCCCGCGACAATAGTACCACCAGGCATCACGGTACCATATCCGATCTGCACGTTGTGCGCGATTTGAAGTTGGTTATCCAGAATGACATTGTCTTCAATGATAGTATCTTCGAGTGCACCGCGGTCAATCGTAGTACAAGCACCAATCTCAACGCGGTTACCGATACGCACTGAACCAAGCTGAGGGATTTTG
Organism: Vibrio sp. 1580; assembly: GCF_033340055.1. Lineage (NCBI taxonomy): Bacteria > Pseudomonadati > Pseudomonadota > Gammaproteobacteria > Vibrionales > Vibrionaceae > Vibrio > Vibrio sp. 1580. The sequence goes on along the minus strand of NZ_JAWOVT010000005.1, from coordinate 339,829 downwards.
ATCCACTCGCCTTTGTCATTCGCATAACCGAAGCCATCAGAGCCAATGACGGTAGCCGATTGAACGAGACAGTCATCACCCAATGACACTTCATGGTAGATAGTGACATTAGCCCAAAGCTTGGTGTTATTCCCTAGCTTGGCGTTCTTACCGATAAAACAACCAGCACCAACACTTACGTTGTCGCCGAGTTCCACGCCTGTTTCAATCACAGCATTAGCGCCGATTGTAACGTTCTCACCCATTTTAACGTCAGCGGCAATCACAGCACTTGGTGCAATATCGTCTGCCGGTTTTGGTGTGGTATCCATCGCTTGAACCACACGAGCAAATGCGACATAAGGGTCTGAAACCACTAACGCATTTCCAACGCATTGATCTTTATGCTCAGCCTTTACCATAACAACGGTAGCTTGGCACTCAGAAAGGTGTTTTGCGTATTTTGGGTTAGACAAGAAGGTTACATCACCTTCTTGTGCTTTATCCATTGGGGCAACACGGCTTACAACGAGAGACTCGTCACCAAACAGTTCACCCCCGGTAATTGTCGCCAATTCGGCTAATGTTAATGTCTTCATAACTTCTTATTTTAGAGCTTTAATTACGTCTTCAGAGATATTGTATTCTGGCTTGCCGTACTGCAAAGCAGAGATATCAATCACAAGATCGTAACCATTTTTGTCTGCGACTTTCTTAACTGCATCTTGAATCGTTTTGAAAAGCTTCGCTTTTTCTTCAGCTTCACGACGCGCACTTGCTTTTTCAAGTGCTTGTGCTTTCACTTTGTACTCGCTGTCTAGCTTCGCGATATCGATACGTAGCTTTTCAACTTCGTCTTGACCCAAAAGCTCGCCGTCACGTTGTAGCTTCTCAATCTTTGTTTTAGCTTGTGCTTGGATTGACTTCAGTTCATCAGCTTTGCTTTTGAAGTCTTTCTGCATTTTTTGTAGTACAACTTCACGTTGAGGAAGAGCTTGGAAAACTTGAGCTGTATTTACATAAGCAATTTTTTGTGCAGCTTCTGCCGCATTTGCAAACATTGAAGAGCTCAGTACAAGAAGGCCAATCCCAGCCGCTTTGATCATTTTATTCAAAATATTTTCCTCTTTAGAAAGTTCTACCGATAGTGAATGTGAAGAACTCTTCATCATCGCCATCAAATTTCTTAATTGGTTTCGCTAGTGAGAATACTAGTGGCCCCATTGGAGACATCCACTGCAACGCCGCACCGTAAGAAGAGCGGTAGTTGGTTGGATCTGAGTAATCGTAGTAGTAACGGTCACCATATTCCGCACCTGAATCGCGGTAGTCAAACTCCGTATCCCAAACACTTGCCATATCAAAGAAGATACTGGTACGAATTTGGTTTTGTACTTCTTCTGATGCAAATGGTGTTGGGACAATCAACTCAACACTTGCTAGCGCTACGGCGTTACCACCAACAGAGTCATCTGTTGCTGTATCTGCGCCATTGTTTGAACCAGATGTATCACGGTAAACCGCTTTAGGACCAACAGAGTTTGAGCCAAAGCCACGAAGCGATGTAAAGCCACCTGCGTAGTAGTTTTCGTAGAATGGGAACAAGTTATCGTTGCCATCCGTTTGACCGTAACCATTACCGTAACCTAAGCGGCCACGGAACAAGAGGGTAAACTCGTGCTTTTTAGTCAATGGCACATACTGACGAACATCGTACTGCATTTTGAAGTATTGAACGTCAGAGCCAGGTACGGTCATTTTATAGAATGCACGCTGATGGTTACCTGCCGTAGGGAAGTAGCCACGGTTTAAGTTATTACGTGTCCAAGAGATATTGAAGTCGAAGTCGTTTGTGTTCAACGCTCCACTAGAATCAATGTTGTCTGCTTGTGCTCGTAAGAACTGCTCTACCTGTAAGTAAGGCGATAAGTTACCGATCTTGTTGTGCGTATAACCGACACCGAATTCAAAACGGTTCAACTCATCGAATGGGAAACCCCACGTTAAGCTCGCGCCATAGCTTTCGTTGGTATAGTCAACGATATTGGCTTCTTTCGCTTCAAATTCGTTATAGAAAACCTTACCACCTAAGCTTACACCGTCTAAGTTCCAGTACGGATCACGGTAATCTAGACTGATGTTTTTCTGGTAGTCATTCATCATCGCGTTGATACCAACACGGTTACCACTACCAATGAAGTTATCTTGTTGCAGGCCAACCTGGAAGCTCACACCCGATTCTGTGCCGTAGCCAACACCGAAGTTAACGCTACCAGAGTTCGCTTCTTTGACAGAGTAAACTAGGTCAACTTGATCATCACTACCAGGAACTCGAACCGTCTGTACTTCAACATTTTCAAAGTAGCCCAAACGATTTAGACGAGTTTTACCCGTTTCAATCGATTTCGAGTTCAACCAACTGCCTTCCATCTGACGCATTTCACGACGAAGGACTTCATCTTTGGTTGAGTTATTACCCGTGAAGCGAATATCACGAACATAAATTCGGTTACCCGGGTCTACGTTAACGACCAAAGAAACTTCTTGATTCTCGTCGTCAAACTCTGGAATGGTATTCACTTGAGGATAAGCATAACCAGACTCACCAAGCACACGCTTAATCCCTTCTTCCATTGAAGTAACCAACGAGCCGTTGTATGTCTCATTGTCTTCAAATGGCACAAGTCTTTCGAACGTCGCTTCCTCGCCAATCAAATCACCACGGAACTTCACGTTCTTAACGGTGTAAACCTCGCCCTCTTCTAGACCAAGAGTAATGTATACCCCTTTCTTGTCAGGAGAGATTGCAACTTGTGTCGAATCAACGTTAAATTTTAAGTAACCACGATCCAGGTAGAATGATTTGAGTGCTTCAATATCACCTGCAAGGACTTGCTTTTGATACTTTTCATCAGAAAGGAAATTCCACCACGGCACATCAACATTTAAGTTAAAGCGCGAAAGCAGTTCTTCATCACTGAACACTTCATTACCGATAAAGTTGATTTGCTGAATTTTTGCCGACACACCTTCAGTAAAGACAAACTTAAGGTCAGAACGATTACGTGGTAGTGGAGTCACCACCGCTTTTACTGTTGCGTTGTATTTACCTACGCTGTAGTAAAAGTCTTCTAAGCCTTTTTCAATGTTGCTTAGCGTGGTGCGGTCAAGCGCTTCACCTTCACGAACGCCAGACGCGTTCAGGTTTTCTTGTAGCTGCTCGTCCTTGATTGCTTTGTTACCTGAAAAAGAGATGCTTGCAATGGTAGGACGTTCTTTGACTTGAACCATCAGAACACCACCGTCACGCAACACTTTCACATCTTCAAAGTTACCAGATGCATACAGGGCGCGGATAATTTCTGCAACATCGCCTTGGCCAATGGTATCACCGACACGTACAGGCATTTTCAACAATGCAGCACCCAGTGCTACACGCTGCAATCCATCGATTTCAATATCTTGAACTACGAAGTTCTCTGCTCCATTTGCAGATACACTGGTCGCCAGTAAACTTGCAAATAGAATTCGCTTAATCGCCATACTTGTTCTAATTATTCCTTGCTACTGCTTTTGTCTCTGAACTATCACAGACGAGTAAAATCATTAAATAGCGCTAACGCCATGAGCGAGAAGATGATCGCACCACCAATTCTAAAGCCCATTTCCTGCACTTTCTCAGGAACAGGACGTCGAATGACTGCTTCAATTGCAAAAAACAACAAATGACCGCCATCCAACATTGGTAAAGGAACGAGATTAATAATACCTAGGTTAACACTAATTAGAGCGAGAAAACCTAAAAAGTAGACCAAACCATAATCTGCTGTCGCGCCTGCGCCTTTGGCTATTGATATTGGTCCACTCAGATTATTCAGACCAACGTCTCCAACAATAAGCTTCTTAAGCATGCTGATTGTCAAACCAATGACTTGGCCAGTTTTGTCTACTGCTTTACCTATTGACTCGAATACACCAAACTGAAGATCGAAGCGATAACTTTCTGGCCATTCTGCGACTTTAGGTGCAATACCTGCAAAACCAACGACTTCTTTGTTAGCTAGCTCACGGCTACCGGGCGTCAGCGTCAATGTTTGCTCATAACCCTGACGTAACACCGTCAATTCAAGCGGTGTATCAGGATTAGAACGAACCGCTTCAACTACTTGCTTCCATTCGGTCACGCGTTGTTGACCAATTGCGACAACCTCATCACCTGGAAGCACACCGGCTTTTTCCGCCGCTCCACCTTGCGAGACCTGCTCGATAACTCGATACACCTCCGGTGTATACGGAGTAAAACCTAACGACTGCATCGCTGACTGAGTTTCTGGGTCGAACTTCCACTCACGTAAATCGAGCGTTTTCGTTACTTCTGAACCAACTTCATTCGCTGACGTTAGTGTTACCGTCATCAAATCATCGCCAATATGAGAAATCAATCCCATATTTACTGATTCCCAATCCGGAGTTTTGATACCAGATATCGATTTAAGTTCCATTCCAGATTCAATTCCAGCTTCCGCAACAATCGAATTGGGCGTAACTTCACCAATTACAGGCTTAACAGCCGGGATACCAATTAGAAATACCAGCCAATAGGCAAAAATTGCGAAAAGAAAATTAAAGATGGGGCCAGCCGCAACAATAGAGGTTCGCTTCCATAACGGCTTCTTATCAAACGCTAGGTGCTTCTCATGTTCTGGCACCTCATCGACACGGCTATCAACCATTTTCACATAGCCGCCGAGAGGGATCATTGAGATGCTGTACTCCGTTCCGTCTTTGCCTACTTTACTCCAAATAGACTTGCCGAAACCGATTGAAAACTTTTCAACTTTAACGCCGCAACGGCGAGCAACCCAAAAATGCCCAAATTCGTGCACGGTAACAAGAATGCCCAGTGCGACGATAAAAGAAATGAGATTCCACAATATACCAGTCATCAGCTACGCTCGCGTATGGTTTCTAGGGCAATAGTTCGTGCCATTCTATCTAGCTCGAGCAAGCTTTCCAAGCTATTCGCATTCTCAGCTTTGCAGCTTGCGTTGATTTTATTCAACACAGACTCATTGATGCGAGCAATATCGGTAAAACCTAGTCTGTTATTTAAAAATGCATCAACAGCGACTTCATTAGCTGCATTCAATGCCGTTGTTGCGTGTTGACCTTCATAACAAGCATCAATTGCGAGTTTTAAACATGGGTAACGAGCAAAATCAGGCTGCAAAAACGTCAGCTCACCAACTTTCGTGAAGTCTAGCGGCTTAACCCCAGCTTCCACTCTTGACGGGTATGACATGGTGAGCGCAATTGGCGTCGCCATATCCGCTTCTCCCATTTGTGCCAAGACCGAACCATCACGATACTGAACCATAGAATGAATTACCGATTGAGGGTGAATAACCACCTTCAGTTGTTCGCGAGCAGCATTAAATAGCCACTTAGCTTCGATATACTCAAGGCCTTTATTCATCATCGTGGCAGAGTCAACAGAAATTTTTGGCCCCATCGACCAGTTTGGATGAGCAATCGCCTGCGCGGGTGTCACCTGCTCCAGTTCTGCGATGTCAGTGTAACGGAAAGGACCACCAGATCCAGTCAACAAAATATGAGAAATGCCATGTTCTTGTAAATTGCAACGACCCAGATTGGTTTGTACTTGCTGCGGTAAACATTGGAAAATGGCGTTGTGTTCACTGTCGACGGGAAGTAGCTCTGCGCCAAATTCTTCAACGGCATCAATAAATAGCTGGCCTGACATTACAAGTGCTTCTTTATTTGCCAACAAGACTCGCTTACCTGCTTTCACGGCAGCCATGGTAGGCAATAAGCCAGCGGCTCCTACAATAGCAGCCATTACACTGTCGACCTCGTCCAGCGAAGCAATATGGCATAGCGCATCAACACCACCTAGCACTTCGGTACCTGGCGAAACCGAGTGTAGCTCAGCTTGAAGTTGAGACGCCGCAGCTTTATCTGCCATGACCGCATACTTAGGTTGCCAATGACGACATAAACCGATCATCTTTTCAACGTTAGTGCTTGCCGCTAAGGCAACGACAGAAAACAGATCTGGGTTTTGTTCGACCACTTTAAGCGTGCTTGCACCAATTGATCCAGTAGCACCAAGAATCGTTAACTTTTGCATGTTGTAAGACCGTTAGAAAGCTCAGGAGCGACGACGCCGCTCCTGATAAATTAGAATACGTAGTAAAGAAGAGCAAAAACTGGGAATGCTGCGGTTAGGCTGTCGATACGATCTAGCACACCACCGTGCCCTGGGATAATGTTACTGCTGTCTTTAATGCCTGAGACACGTTTGAACATACTTTCAACCAGATCACCAAGCACTGAAATAACGACAGTCACTAGCGTAATCAGCACCATATGGACAGGGCTAGTGAACTGGATGTCGAACCAATCAGCAAATGCCCACGCTACGATTAATGCCGTGATAATGCCACCAATTAGCCCTTCAATGGTTTTATTGGGGCTTACATGAGGAGCCATCTTACGTTTGCCTAAGCTTTTGCCTGCAAAGTAGGCGCCGCTATCTGCAGCCCATACCAAGAAACAAACGTACAACACAAGCTTTGCGCCGTGGTATGGATCTACAGTGATGTCATACGCTCTGAGAATAATCACACTCCAAAGGAATGGGATTAGTGTCAGAAAACCAAATACATGACGTAAAACAAAATTACTTTGCCAAGATTTCGTCGTTTTGGGGTAAGTAATCGCCATTAAGCTAGCAATAATCCACCAAACAAAACCAATACCCAAGACGACATAATGAGGTGTCGTTAAGTGATTTAGGCTATATGCATCAGGCGAGATGTATAGAAAACTAAGTCCGGTAATAATGATTGCCGGCACAAGGGCAGCAATGCGAGAGTTGCTTCCTGTAAACTGAGTCCACTCCCAAAAACCTAATAGCGTTATTGCAGTTAAAGCGGCAATAAAGCCCATTAGCGGTAATTTAAAAATGCCTAAAATAACCAGGGGAGCTAAAATTAGTGCTGTTATTATTCTCTGTTTCAAACTAACTAGTCCTTATTGAGCTGCCATCAATGCCTTTATTTGTTCACCTGTACAGCCAAAACGACGTTCTCGGTTGATAAACCAAGTCACAGCTTCTACCAAACTGTCTTCATCGAATTCTGGCCAGTACTCTGGTGTAAAGTACATTTCTGCATAAGCCATTTGCCACAACATAAAGTTGCTGATGCGGCACTCTCCACTGGTGCGAATTAAAAGATCCACTTCCGGTAAGTCTGCCATGGTCAAATGCTCAGTGATTAGCTGCTCATTGATATCCTCTACACGAATTTCACCGTTACGTGCTTTTAGCGCTAACGTTTTAGCAGCTTCTGTGATGTCCCATTTACCGCCATAGTTGGCTGCAATGTTGATCACCATACCCGTGTTATCTGCCGTTAGGTTTTCTGCTTCTACAATTTTCTTTTGTAGACGCTCACTAAATCGACTGGTATCACCGATCACGCGCAACCGTAAGTTATTTTTGTGTAGTTTATTTACTTCACTAGACAGGACCGTGATAAACAGTTCCATCAAAAGACCCACTTCTTCCTCCGGACGACGCCAGTTTTCACTACTAAAAGCAAACAGCGTCATGGCTCTAATGCCTAGTTTTGAAGCAGCAGCCACGGTCTTACGAACGGCACTAACGCCTTTTTTATGACCAAATACGCGAGGTTTTCCTTTGGACTTAGCCCAACGGCCATTACCGTCCATAATGATGGCAATATGCTTAGGAAGGGAATCAGAGAAGGCTTGAGAATTTTGCATAGGGAGTTAATTGAGTTCCATCAGTTGGATAGACTAACATAAAAAAACGCTGAGCTGTGAGCACAGCGTTTTCCAACAGTGATGTGTGTGGGAGTATTAAACTTCCATCAACTCTTTTTCTTTTGCAGCAAGAACTTCATCGATCTTCTTAACTGCAACGTCAGTTAGCTTTTGAATTTCGTCTTGTGCTTTACGATCTTCATCTTCAGAGATTTCTTTATCTTTTAGAAGCGCTTTAAGATCGTTGTTTGCGTCACGACGGATGTTACGAACAGCAACACGACCACCTTCAGCTTCACCACGGACGATCTTAACTAGGTCTTTACGACGTTCTTCCGTTAGCGGTGGAAGTGGAACGCGGATGATAGTGCCAGCTGACATAGGGTTTAGACCAAGGTCAGACGTCATGATCGCTTTTTCTACTTTCGGCGTCAGCTCTTTATCAAAAACCGTGATTGCAAGTGTACGTGCATCTTCAGCAATAACGTTTGCTACTTGGTTTAGAGGTGTTGCTGCACCGTAGTATTCTACAGAAATACCAGATAGTAGGCTTGGGTGTGCACGACCTGTACGAATTTTAGAAAGGTTGTTCTTAAGCGCTTCAACGCTTTTATCCATGCGCTCTTGCGCGTCTTTTTTGATTTCGTTAATCACAGTTTCACCTTAAAAATGTCATCTTTCCTGAAGAAAGCCTAAAACGGTTGAGCAAAGCAAGCACCACCCTAACGCTTTGGAGTGGCACCTTAAGCCAAGCTTATTCGTTGATGAGCGTGCCTTCTGCTTCGCCCATTACCACGCGACGTAGTGCGCCTGGCTTGTTCATATTAAATACGCGGATTGGCATTTTGTGGTCACGAGCTAGCGTAAACGCCGCCAAGTCCATAACTTTCAGCTCTTTATCCAGAACTTCTGCATAAGATAGCTTATCATACAGCTCTGCGTCTGGGTTTGCTACAGGGTCAGCAGTAAATACACCATCAACTTTCGTCGCTTTTAGTACGACATCCGCTTCAATTTCGATACCACGTAAACAAGCAGCAGAATCCGTTGTAAAGAACGGGTTACCAGTACCAGCAGAGAAGATGACAACTCGGCCTTGGCGAAGCTCACGGATCGCATCAGCCCAATTATAGTCGTCACATACGCCTTTTAGAGGGATTGCAGACATAACGCGCGCATTTACGTATGCACGGTGAAGAGCATCACGCATCGCTAGGCCATTCATTACTGTAGCAAGCATACCCATGTGGTCACCAACTACGCGGTTCATACCAGCTTCAGCTAGGCCTGCACCACGGAACAAGTTACCGCCACCGATAACTACACCAACCTGAACACCCAGTTCAACCAGTTCTTTAACTTCTTGTGCCATACGATCAAGGACCGCAGGATCAATACCAAAACCGTCTTCACCTTGAAGAGCTTCACCACTCAGTTTTAATAGAATACGTTGATACGCTGGTTTAGGGTTCGTAGTCATGGAGTTTACCTTCCAAAGAGAGTTGTTGATTAACAGTCATGAATAGACACAACTTCAGTTATGGCTATTCATCACGGCTAATCGTTCACTGCTCATAAAAAGACCGCAGCCTTGGCTACGGTCTAATCTTTATACAGTCTCTAAGGATTAACCTTTTTGAGCTGCTGCAACTTCTTCAGCGAAGCTCATTTCTTCTTTCTTCTCGATACCTTCACCTACTTCTAGGCGAACGAACGTAGAAACTGAAGCGCCTTTTTCTTTCAGCATTTCGCCTACAGTTTTCTTAGGCTCCATGATGAAAGCTTGACCTGTTAGAGAGATCTCGCCAGTGAATTTCTTCATGCGGCCAACAACCATCTTCTCAGCGATTTCAGCAGGCTTGCCTTCGTTCATTGCGATTTCAACTTGAACAGCTTTCTCTTTTTCTACTACGTCAGCTGGTACGTCTTCTGGGTTAACGAACTCAGGCTTAGAAGCAGCAACGTGCATTGCAACGTGCTTAAGAGTTTCTGCGTCGCCTTCACCAGCAACAACAACACCGATTTTCTCACCGTGACGGTAAGAAGCGATTGCAGTGCCTTGAACGTATTCTACGCGACGGATAGTGATGTTTTCACCGATTTTAGCTACTAGAGCTACACGTGCGTCTTCGAATTGTGCTTGTAGTTCTTCAACAGAAGCTTTTGAAGCTAGAGCTGCAGCTGCAACTTCTTCTGCGAATGCAGTGAAGTTACCGTCTTTAGCAACGAAGTCAGTTTGGCAGTTAACTTCAAGAAGAACAGCAACGCCGTTTTCTTCTTTGATGATGATTGCGCCTTCAGCTGCAACGTTACCAGCTTTCTTAGCTGCTTTCGCTGCGCCAGATTTACGCATGTTTTCAATTGCTAGTTCGATGTCAGCGTTTGCTTCTACAAGCGCTTTCTTACATTCCATCATGCCAGCGCCAGTACGCTCGCGAAGTTCTTTAACTAGAGCAGCAGTTACAGTTGCCATTCTGTCTTCCTCGTTTGATTCGAAATAAGGTAAAAAACAGGGGCCTAACATTGTCGGCCCCCATTGCTAACTATAACTTAGTTTATGCTACACAAAGGTTTCACATAGACCAAGTGTGACACAGAGCCGCTATTATTCAGCTTCTACGAAACCGTCTTTTTCAGCAACTGCAGCTACGTCTTTGTTACGACCTTCAGATACTGCTGAAGCAGCAGCGTTCAGGTATAGCTGTACAGCGCGGATCGCGTCGTCGTTACCTGGGATTACGTAGTCAACGCCGTCTGGGTTAGAGTTAGTATCTACCACAGCGTATACTGGAATACCTAGGTTGTTAGCTTCTTTAATTGCAATGTGTTCGTGATCAGCGTCGATTACGAATAGAGCGTCTGGTAGGCCGCCCATGTCTTTGATACCACCAAGAGATTTCTCTAGCTTCTCCATTTCGCGAGTACGCATTAGAGCTTCTTTCTTAGTTAGTTTGTCAAAAGTACCGTCTTGAGATTGAGTCTCTAGTTCTTTTAGACGCTTGATAGACTGACGAACTGTTTTGTAGTTTGTAAGCATACCGCCTAACCAGCGGTTGTTTACGTAAAACTGGTTGCTTGCGATTGCAGCTTCTTTAACAGCTTCAGATGCAGCGCGCTTAGTACCTACGAATAGAACCTTACCTTTCTTCTCGCCAACTTTAGCTAGTTCAGCTAGAGCGTCGTTGAACATTGGTACAGTTTTTTCTAGGTTGATGATATGAACTTTGTTACGAGCGCCAAAGATGAATGGCTTCATTTTTGGGTTCCAGTAACGAGTCTGGTGACCGAAGTGAACACCAGCTTTTAGCATATCGCGCATTGATACAGTTGCCATTTTAAAATCCTCTATGGGGTTAGGCCTCCACATTCCCCATAACTCCGACCAAGCTTCTGCTCAGCACCCCGGAATATGTGACGGAATGTGTGTGATTTAAAGATAAAAGGTTATTCGGATGAAGCTTGCTTCGCCGCTTAACTTTGCTAAACGAAGAGAACAGTCCTCTATTCCGGCGCGCTTTATACCATATTTTAGCTCACTGTGGCTAGTAAAAATTATTTCTTCACCGAGCCACTTTCTCCTATTTATAAGCAAAACTTTAAACATATGATCGAATTAAGAATGATGCATATTCCTATCTAACTTGGGTTAACGCCCCGATGTCTGATAGAATGCGACCATTCGCACGTTTACGTGCTTAGGAATAAGTAGAGAAAGCCAATGTCAATCAAGATTAAAACTGCTGAAGAAATAGAACGCATGCGCATTGCGGGCAAGCTAGCCGCAGAGATTCTAGAAATGATCGAACCACACATCAAAGTTGGTGTGACGACAGAAGAGTTAAACAAAATCTGTCATGAGTACGCTCTAGAAAAAGGCGCATACTCTGCTCCGCTTGATTACCATGGTTTCCCTAAGTCGATCTGTACTTCAATCAACCATATCGTATGCCACGGTATTCCAGCGGAAAAAGACGAAATCGGTAGCAACGGCCAAATGAAGCCGGCGGTACTAAAAGATGGTGACATCTTAAACGTTGATATTACCGTAATCGTTCCAAATGATGAGAATGCCGATCTGAGCGTGCGTCCTCAGGGTTACCATGGTGACACTTCTAAGATGTTCCTAGTCGGTGATGTTTCGCCTGCAAACAAACGTCTGTGCATGGTAGCTCAAGAAGCACTGTACGTTGGTATGCGTACCGTTAAGCCAGGTTCAACAGTTGGCGACATCGGTACAGCTATCGAGAAGTACATCAAAGAGAACAACAAGAACAATCCTCGCAACAAGTTTTCTATTGTGAAAGACTTCTGTGGTCACGGTATCGGCGATGAGTTCCATGAAGAACCACAAGTGGTTCATTACAAGAACAAAGACCGCCGCGTATTAAAAGAAGGCATGTGCTTTACTATTGAGCCGATGATTAACGCAGGTAAATTTGGTTGCTCTGTTGATGCACAAGATGACTGGACTGTTTACACGGGCGACGGCAAGAACTCTGCGCAATGGGAACATACCATTGTAGTAACAAAAGAAGGTTGTGAAGTACTGACGCTTCGTAGCGACGATACGATTCCTCGCCTAATGAAAAACGCGTAAAGCTGACAACCACTCGTTGTTTACTATATCCCTGCTTCGGCGGGGATATTTTTTATCTGCCGCAAATTTGTTAGATTGTTATTAGATTAGCTTGCACGGATGGCAAATATGACACTTCAGTCCCCTCTTACCTTTTCCGATGAACAAATCAATATCGGTGAACTCAAACAAGAATTAGAGAAGTTTAGCTCTAATCAAAACCAAGAGTTTCTCAATCATCATCCGGTAACAAGCTTGGTTTTAGCCAGAGCTGAATATATGGATCTGCTTCTCAATCGTTTGTGGCAACATTTTGGTTTCAAGGATATTTACAACATTTCCCTAGTTGCCGTTGGTGGCTACGGACGAGGCGAGCTGCATCCGCTCTCCGATATCGATATTTTGATTCTGTCGAACAATAAACTGCCAACCGCGTTAGAAGCAAAAATCAGCGAATTCATTACGCTGTTGTGGGATTTAAAACTCGAGGTCGGACACGCTGTTCGCACCGTTACTGAATGTGCTGAAATTGGTAAAGCCGATCTAACGGTCGCGACAAACCTGCAAGAAGCGCGATTGCTGTGTGGAAGCGAGGACACCTTTCAGGCACTGAAGAAAGTCGTGTTATCAGACTCCTTCTGGCCAAGTGAGACGTTTTACCGCGCTAAAATTCAAGAGCAGCGCGAACGCCATGCACGTTACCACGACACGACCTACAACTTAGAACCGGACATTAAATCAACCCCTGGCGGGCTGCGCGATATTCATACATTAAGCTGGGTCGCTCGACGTCACTTTGGTGCGACTTCATTGTTAGAAATGAGCCGATACGGATTTTTAACTGACGCAGAATACCGAGAATTGGTTGAATGTCAGGACTTCCTTTGGCGAGTACGTTTCGCTCTGCACATGGAGCTTCGCCGCTATGACAACCGCTTGACCTTTGCCCATCAAGCACAAGTTGCGGAAAATCTAGGCTACGTCGGAGAAGGCAATCGAGGCGTAGAAATGATGATGAAAGAGTTCTACCGCACGCTTCGTCGTGTGGCAGAGCTCAATAAAATGCTACTCAAACTCTTTGACCAAGCGATCATTAATGGTGGGGCGACAGAAAGTGCCGAGATTCTCGATACGGACTTTCAACGTCGCGGTTCTTTAATTGAAGCGCGGAAACCCGCATTGTTCCAAGCTCGCCCAGAAACTATTCTGGATATGTTCTTACATATTGCTAACGACTCAACTATTGAAGGGGTGAGCCCACCAACGCTGCGTCAACTGCGCACCGCTCGGCGTCGGCTCAACAAGTTTTTGCACACCATTCCTGCTGCGCGTGAAAAGTTCATGGCGTTATGTCGTCACCCTAATGCTCTGCACAAAGCATTCAGCCTCATGCACCGATTAGGGGTTATGGCGGCCTATTTACCGCAATGGAGTCAGATTGTTGGTCAAATGCAGTTTGACTTATTCCATGCCTACACCGTTGATGAACACAGTATTCGCTTACTTAAACACATCAACACTTTTAGTGACCCAGAAAATCATGCGAAGCACCCTATTTGCTGTGACGTCTACCCACGGATGCAAAAGAAAGAACTGCTGATTATTGCCGCTATTTTCCACGATATCGGGAAAGGTCGTGGCGGCGATCACTCAATTATCGGTGAAGGAGAAGCATACGACTTCTGCATTGAGCATGGCTTATCGAAGCCCGAAGCGAAACTTGTCGCTTGGTTGGTAAGACATCATCTATTAATGTCTGTCACCGCACAGCGCCGAGACATTTATGATCCTGATGTTATTACCGAATTTGCCAAAAAAGTCAGAGACGAAGAATCTCTCGATTATCTTGTATGCCTGACAGTTGCAGATATTTGTGCAACCAACCCAGAACTTTGGAATGCTTGGAAACGAACTTTACTTGCAGAGCTGTATTACTCCACACAACGTGCTTTACGCAGAGGGCTAGAGAACCCTGTCGATGTGCGTGAGCGAATTCGCCACAATCAACAAATGGCCTCCGCAATGCTGCGCAAAGAGGGGTTTGCCGCGCGCGAAATTGAAGTATTGTGGCAACGCTTTAAAGCTGACTACTTCCTTCGTCATACTCATACGCAAATCGCGTGGCACTGTGAACACTTACTTCGCATGGAAGATCCGACTAAGCCTTTGGTCTTGATCAGTAAAAAAGCCACTCGTGGCGGCACTGAGGTGTTTGTATATACGAAAGACCAGCCTGCTTTATTTGCGACGGTCGTGGCGGAGTTAGATAGGCGTAATTTTAATGTACACGACGCGCAAATCATGACCAGCAAAGATGGGCACGTGATTGATACCTTTATGGTACTCGATCAACATGGCGAAGCGATCGATGAGTCTCGTCACGCGGCGGTGATTAAACACCTCACCCATGTACTGGAGGCGGGCCGACCAACCAAGATTAAAACGCGCCGTACTCCGAACAAACTTCAGCACTTTAATGTGAAAACCAAAGTCGACTTCTTACCAACCAAAGGTAAAAAACACACTTTAATGGAGTTTGTCGCGCTAGACACACCAGGGCTGTTGGCCAAAGTAGGCCGTACGTTTGCTGATTTAAATATCAACCTTCACGGTGCCAAAATCACCACAATTGGTGAGCGAGCAGAAGACTTGTTTATTTTAACCAGTGATGCAGGAGGAAGATTAAGTGAAGAACAGCAAGATGAGCTAAGAGAGAGATTGATCGAAAAGTTATCTGATGAGGTCGCAGCTTAGATAAAACCTGCCAATCTTTTCGGTTCAGGGCGAGAGCGATCTTGCCCACAAGTTAAGCATTTTGGCTAAATATCAGCTATCTAGCTCATACATAGGCTGCTACAGTTATATCAATATCAATTCGATGTAATAGAGGTAGCCTATGTATCCCCACCTCACTGGTTTGGGTATTCACGACCCTAAGCAGATTGAACGTTATTCCCTACGCCAAGAAGCACACAAAGACGTACTCAAGATCTATTTCCACAAGCAAAAAGGCGAACTATTCGCTAAAAGCGTTAAATTCAAATACCCACGCCAAATCAAAAATGTTCTTGTTGATAGTGGCAGTCACAAATATAAAGAAGTAACGGAAATCAACCGTAACCTCACATTAGTCATTGATGAACTGAATAAAATCACTAAGCCAACGAAACAACCTGAGGTTGATGTAAAAGAGAAAATTCTTTCAGACCTTCGTCATTTAGAAAAAGTCGTTTCGAGTAAGATCGCAGAGATCGAAGCGGATCTTGAAAAACTAAAGTAAACGTTAAGTCTTAAATATTAAAAAAGGGTTAGCATTGATGCTAACCCTTTTTATTTGTACTCAATCATTATCTAGATCTAACTACGCCGATTGTCGGTTGATCATCGATTCATCCCACTCAAATCGAGTGAACAATTGCTGCCAAGTTTCATCAAGATTGGCCGTCATGACAATCTCTTGATCGGTAAATGGATGGACGAACCGTAACTCTGAAGCATGCAGTAGCAGACGATGAGATTCAAACTCTGTGCGATACAGCTTGTTGTGCTTTCCATCCCCGTGCGTTGTATCACCCACGATCGGATGGCGTAGATGTGCCATATGACGACGAAGTTGGTGCTTACGCCCCGTTTTAGGTTTCATCTCAACTAAGCAATAACGCGTTGTAGGAAATTTACCCGTCGAATAGGGAACCTCCACTTTAGCCAACGGCTTATATTCCGTCACCGCTTCTTGCGCCTCTTTTTCTTGTGAAGCGAACTTATCCGCAATCTTGTCTAACTCGACTTTGAGCGCGTAATCCAAAACGCCCTCTTCCTCAATCCAACCGCGTACTATTGCGTGGTATGTCTTTTCCATTTTATGTTCAGCAAACATCGGCATGACTTGTGATGCGACTTCACTCGACAACGCAAACACGAGCACACCAGATGTTGGGCGATCCAGACGATGCAATGGGAACACATGCTGACCAATTTGGTCACGCAAAGTTTGCATGACAAACTGAGTTTCGTGTTTATCTAACCAACTGCGATGCACTAACATGCCTGCAGGCTTGTTGACCGATACAAAATATTCATCCTGATAAACGATCTCCAGCTCAACTGGTTCTGAAGATCGCGTTAGTTCTTGTTCTAGCATTCGTTTACTTACACAGTTCGTCAATGGTTCGGATTGTAACGAGCAGCTCGGCGAACTGCGGTTCCTGCTTCCACGCTTCCGAAAAATAGGGCTCGAGAGAAAACCCTCTTGGCAGTGGTTGGTTATTTTTCACTAGTGCGTGCATTCTGGCTATAAAGATCCACTGCAACCACTCATGAGGGTGCAATGTATCAATCGCAAATGGCTCCGTACTTTGTAAGGCTTGCTCTGAAGGCATAGTGTATTGCCACAATTTATGCTCTCTAAGCTGCGCTTCAAGTTGGTGAAGTAAGTCGACCAATTGAGTATTTGTTACCATTAATTCTATCTCGAACCTTGAATTAGCCGAGAATGATACCATTTCTTGTGAAAAGAACGTTAGGACGTCGTATTTAATGGAAAACATTCAAACCCTCACTCAACTGTTGAACAACAGCCACTGTGATTATCAAATCTTCGATCTTGGTCGCCGTATCAAAACCATCGCTAAGAAAGAGTTTATCGATGTAGAAAAAGGTCAAGCACCTTACCCATTTCCAATGCAACGTAAAGCACACCTTGCCATCGCGTACTGGAATGAACAAAAGCAACCTTGGATTTGGTTTCTAAAGTTTGAATTGGACGAGCGCGGTTTGTTAAAGCAAGCGGATATCGGCAATTTCATTAAATACGTAGTGGAGGCTATGGGAACACGCCTCAATGATGATATCACTGAAGAGCAACAGCAAAAGCTGTCTAACAACCCATACACTTTCAAACCTTCCGAAGATAAAATGGCCGTGTTTCATAGCCAGGTCCGCGCAAACCTCAATCTTCCTACCAGCCAATATTACGAGCATACCCAGCATTACTTCTCTGGAGGTTTAGGCTGGGATAATTGGCAAACTGTAGGTCTGCAAGGTATCACAGACATAGCCGCTCGCCTGGACAAAGAGCAAAACGGGGTAATGATACGCAAAGCGTTGAACCACCTACCAAATGAGCCACTTTATGCCCTATTAGGTGCGCTTGAGCACGTAGAGCTTCAAGAGCGTTTAGCAGAACGTATCGCGGAAAAGGCACAGCAAGAAATCGCAAGTAGCGAACCTGATCTCTTCCTACTTTCAGCACTTATCCGAGCCCTTGCTGGTGCACCAACAGAAGTCGCCTCTCCAGTATTAGATGCGATATTGCATAGCCCTCGTTTAAGCCATCAGGAGGTATTGATTGGTGTGGCGGGTCGCGCTTGGCACTTACTCGCCAATGAAAAGGTAGCAGAACAGTTTTTGCTGCGTTTAGCTCAAACCGGTAATCAAGCCCTATTTAATCAGTTATTTGCCGATTTAGTGATGCTGCCAGAGTTAAGAATGGTGTTATTGCCTTTACTGCATTCAAACCCATCAGAGGAACTAGCAAATGCGCTAGTAAGCTTACAACAAACAACAAAAAGCTAAGAAAGGTTCAGGAATGATTGGTGATCTTTTAGCAATTTTAGGGCTCTGCTTTTTCTGTTACCTGTTTTGGCAACAGCGTCGCCAAGCCGAACTCGCAAAAGCGGCCATCACGCGTAAATGTGAGCAATTGGATCTCCAATTAATCAGCATCGCCTTTGGTGCCCATAAACTAAAAACGCCAGACGGAGTCTGGCGTTGGCATACGGTGTATCAATTTGAGTTTTCATCTCTTGGTGACGATTGCTACCAAGGAGAGTTAACCATGGTCGGTTTCAGGCCGCAGAACTTTCACCTACCACCGCATCGCTTGTAAATT
This sequence comes from Vibrio sp. 1580, assembly GCF_033340055.1. Taxonomy (NCBI): domain Bacteria; kingdom Pseudomonadati; phylum Pseudomonadota; class Gammaproteobacteria; order Vibrionales; family Vibrionaceae; genus Vibrio; species Vibrio sp. 1580. Next base: position 321,572 of record NZ_JAWOVT010000005.1, on the reverse strand, counting down.
CCATTTCAAAGTAAGGACCATATATATCCTTACTTTCTTTTGTTTCAACAAATCCCAGCTTTTTCAGTACCGCCATAGAAGCTTGATGATTGCTATTCACGTTAGCTTTCACCTTATTCAAGCCCAACTCACGGCACGCTTTGGGGAAAAATGCTTTTAGTGCTTCTGTTGCTAACCCTTTACCCCAATATGATTTATCAAAAATAAAACCTAATTCAGGTTCGGAATCGAGATTAGCAATGAACACGTGCCCCATATAGTCACGACTGGTGCTCTCTAGCACTGCCATACTATAAATGTTCTCATCATCCAGTATTTTCTCAAACATCTGTTTGGCAGACGCAACTGTATACGGACCATTCAATTCAGCACGGTTTTTCGCACAGCAATTCAGCATGACGAATTCTAGTTGCAACGACTCATTGTAGGGTAGAAGAAGCATTCTTCTGGTTACTATGGCCACATCTGTTCCTTGATTACAACAAACTTAATCTATCCGCAGATCACAAACTCGATGAGCTGAACATGCTCAATGATTGCGGGCATAACACCTTGTAGAGAAGCCGAAAGTTAAACCAACTGGTTGGAAAGGATATTGATCTGAGTTGTTTTTTATTAAGTGTTATTAGGAATTTATATATTTTGTGATATTGATATCCCCAAATAACATCGAGATGCTTAATTCAATGAGAACACTGGATATCGTTTTTATATAAGAAAGACCCCGACACATAAGTATCGGGGTCATGGTCTTACTCGCAGCAGTCCGGCTACTAAAAGTGCTCCATGCATCATCCATAATAGTGGCTGATTCCGTCAGCTTATTCCTTACGTCGCCGTCCTAGCGGTGTCCTTATCATCCTGACTGCTAACATTCCTCGTTAGCACACGTCACTTGTTCCTTGAGCGGTGTCCCTTGCATCTTCCTGATGCTGTCCATAACCTCAATCCTAGAGGGGTCCATTGTCTATCCTTAGTCATCAACATCCTATTGATGATCGTATCCTTACAATGTCCTACGCTCCATGCTTGATTAATCATCCTGACCAACCAAATCGTCTTCCTGACGATAACCAAATCCTTGGTGCTTTCCTGTTCCATGTCTGCTTCCTGCTGACAACTCTCAATTTACGCCTTTTCCAAAAATAGACAATCTATCTAAGATAAATATTTGGCTCTCACATTGGTTAACAAGTTGTTAAATCATTATTTATCAGAAACTTAAGCTCTTCAGCTTCTCTTTTTCCGCTTACGAAATCGTTTTCTCTCACAACCTATGTAAGAGATCTCTCACACTACACTCTCCAAAATGCCATTCGCCAAATTAGCGCACTCAACGTATGATGATAGATATATCGTTGTTAAGGATTAAAAATGTTAACTCAAGACGTTACTAAAGAATTAGAAGCGGCAATGGAACAGTTGCAACAACAAGGAAAAGAGCCAACCGTAGCGTTAGTGAAAGCACGATTGAAAACGCCAGTTCCAATGCCAGCGTTAATCACCGCAATAAAAAGTTGGAAGAGTGCTCAACGCGTACCCAAGGTTGAAATCGCAGCACAACACCACACCGATAATGATCGTCTTGAAGCCCTAGAACACACCGTAAAAATGCTAGCCATTCGTATTGAAGAGTTAGAAGCGAAACTCAGTGAGAAATCATCATGAAGTTATGGGTAGATGCAGACGCGTGTCCGAAAGTTATTCGCGAAACCATTGTGCGTGCCGCCGAGCGTACGGGGATTGAATGTACGTTTGTCGCTAACCACGTTGTCCCTGTGCCGAAAAGAGACAACATCCACTCGCTACAAGTCCCTGCGGGATTTGACATCGCAGACAACGAAATCGTCAAGCGTGTAGAAGCCAACGATTTGGTGATCACGTCAGATATTCCGCTTGCAGATGAGGTTATCTCTAAAGGCGCTCAAGCCCTCAGTTCTCGTGGCGAGCTCTATACAAAAGACACCATCAAAGCTCGCCTAAATATCCGCGACTTTATGGAAACCATGCGTTCAAGCGGAATTCAGACAGGTGGGCCCGCCGCACTTTCTCAAACCGATCGACGCGAATTTGCAAACCATTTGGATCGTATTTTGGCGAAATTTAAGAAGTAACCCTCACTCTATTCATATTGAGCCAGCAAATAAAAGCCTGGCTCATTCCTGAAAATTCATTCTCAGCATTGCACCCAAAGCGTGCTCTTACTCCCATTTGTTTTGTTCTGTTTATTTTTCATCTCGCTCACCATAGCTTCAATATGCAACGTGGTTTATTTTGAACGACGTTTTTAATAAGTGTATAGAGAATAATGGGCTTTAACATCGTTTCCAGTGGAAGCTACCTGCCAACGAATCAATGGTCTGATCGAGAGATGGATCGCTTCCTAAAATTAGCGCCAGGGACCTGCCGAAATAAATTCGACGTTGAATATCGTCATGTAGCCAATACAAAAGAGACCGCTATTTACATGGCAGTGCAGGCAATAGAGCAGTGTTTAGGAAACACACATACCTTAAGCTCCGTTGATCTTCTTATCTACGCTAGCGGCACACACCACCAGTCTCTACCCTACGACGCCTCAGCGGTTCTCGCCGCGTTAGACGCTCCAACATGGCTAGAAAGCTTTGATTTGAACAGCACCTGTTTATCCTTTCTCTCTGCGCTTGATCTTGCTCAGAGTCTATTCTTAGCAAAACGATACCGTCGGATTCTTATTGTCACCAGCGAACTCGCCACTGGCATCACACTGAATCGAAATTTTACGCTCAAACCAGAAGTTGCAACGCTATTCGCAGACGGTGCCGCCGCATTTTTGCTCGAAGAACGCAACGATGATGGATTGCTCACCAGTCACTTTGAAACGCATCATACCGGGTATTCATTTTGTCAAATTAAGGGCGGAGGTAGTCATATCAATCCGCATACCTCCGAGCATCAAGCCTATTTAAAAAGTTGCCAGTTTGAGATGGAGGGCAAAGCACTCTTTAAACATGTGCGTAAAGCCTTACCAGCGTTTCTAAAAAAAGGGTTTGACGCCTCTCCGGTAACATTCAGCGATATTGATTATTTTCTTCCTCATCAAGCCAGCGCGCATGGATTAAAAAAACTGCCTTCACTCACCGGGCTACCAACAGAGAAAACCGTTAATCACTTTTCGACTTTGGGAAACCAAGTCGCCGCCTCACTCCCAATTAACTTACACTGGCTGCGTAATCAGCCGGAAGCCGCAGGAAAACATGTGTTATTAGCTGGCACCGCCGCAGGGTTGTCACTAGGGATGGGAGTGCTAAAACTATGAAGATATTGGTCACTGGTGGCAGCGGGATGTTGGGTAGTGCAATTCTGAGAATGTTTCACCAGCAGCATGAACTGCACTTTACAGCACGAAATACAGTCATCGCTAAACAACTCGCCGAGCAATTCGATGTTATCCCCCATATAGTCGATTTAAGAGACCACTCAGCAGTTCATGCGGTATGCCAAGGTATGGATGCAATCATCCATTGTGCCGCTTTCTCAAGCCCATGGGGAAAGTGGCAGGCGTTTTATCAAGCCAATGTAGATGCCACCAAAAACCTCGTCAATGCGGCTAATACGCATCAAATCTCGCGTTTTATCCATATTTCGTCCACCAGCGTCTACTTTGACCATCAAGACCGTTGGAATATTCGAGAAACCGACGCCATAGCTTCATACTGGTGTAATGATTACGCACACACAAAATATCTATCAGAAATTGAAGCCGTAAAAGGTCGAAGTAAAGCGATCATTTTAAGACCGCGTGGCATTTTTGGACCCAATGATCGCGCGATTATCCCAAGAGTGCTTAAGGCGATAAAAAACAACACTCTGCTTCTGCCATCGGGTAGAAATCCTGTGGTTGATCTGACCTATGTCGACAACGTTGCCCATGCAGCGATGCTCGCTTGCACTCAGGCAGACCGACTTCAGCATGGTGATGTGTTCAACATTTCCAACAACAAACCAATGCCAATTGAGACTGTTCTGCAAGCTTTATGTGAGGGGTTAAACCTAAAAGTAACGTTACAATCATTACCATACGGTGTGGTATCACCATTATTAAAGCTCAGTGAGCAAATACGAAGGCACTTACCACATCAGCCAGAACCAAGGCTCACCTCATACAGCGCAGGATTGTTTAACTATCATCAAACTCTGGATATCAGCAAGGCTAAACAAACACTGAATTACCAACCGCTTTTTTCAATTCAAGAAGGAATACAGCAGTATGCAAACTGGTCTAAAAATAAAAATCTTTGAGGCTGGACACTGCGTACACCCTGGCTTTGTTGTCAAACCAGGTTCTGGTATCAAGCCTAGAGCATTTCCGGCAGCCGTTGCGTTAATTCAGCACCCAACACAAGGCAACATCCTGTTTGACACGGGATATCACGAGCATTTTTTTAGCGCGACTCGCCCCTTCCCTGAACGTTTTTATGCTTGGACAACACCTTGTCGCTATAAAAAAGAACACGGAATTGTTGCGCAGTTAGCAAAAGAAAGTCTCAAACCTCATGATATTGAACACTTAGTGCTCTCCCACTTCCATGCTGATCACATTGCTGCCGTGTCTGAGTTTTCCCACTCTCAATTGCATTGCCAACAAAAAGGGGTAGATGCAATTACTAAAAGTGGTCGAATTGGAGGCGTAAGAAAAGGATACCTAAAAGCTCTACTTCCTCCACAGCTTGAACCTAACTTATTCATTCATAGTGATTTTTCTGTACCAATCAGCCAAATTCTTCCTCAGTGCCAAGGTGTTAATTTGCTCTGTAAAGACATGTTCGACGATGGATTTATTTATATGGTTAGCTTGCCAGGCCATGCAGCTGGCCAAGTGGGCTTGCTAGTTAAAAGAGACCAAAGTTGGCTGTTCTTACTCGCCGATGCATGCTGGTTAATCGAGAGCTTGAGTGAAAATATCGATCAACATTGGCTGGCGAACATGCTTTGCGATGATACAAAAGCCTATAAAAACACCCTCTCCGAGTTGAGAAGTTGCTACCAACAAACCCACCACTTTGTTCGCTTCGTGCCTTCACATTGTCAGGAAACTATCCAGCAGCTAATCAAAGAAGGATGGATGAAGTGAGAACGCTTATCTCAGAATTCTGGCGAACCCGCTACCGCCCCTTCGGCTCAAGGGAACAAGTCGAAACATGGCAGCAACAACACTTAACGCAACACTTGGATTGGGTATGCCGTCATTCACCGTATTACCGCTCTTTTCAAGGTGCACCACTCAGTGATTTCCCTATCATGAATAAGCAAACCATGATGGAGAACCTTTCAGAGTTGAATACGAAGGGCTTAGATGCTGAACAGTTAATGCAGCAGGCACTCAAAGCAGAGCAGTCACGCAACTTTGCCGCTTCGAAAGTTGGCGATGTTACGGTTGGGCTTTCTTCGGGCACATCAGGCATGCGCGGGTTGTTTCTTGCTGACAAACAGGAAACGCAACTGTGGGCTGGCAATATATTGGCTCGCCTGTTGCCCAACCTATGGCAAAAGCACCGAATTGCGCTAGCCTTGCGCGCCAACAGCCCACTGTATAAATCCGTCGCGAAATGCCCTGTCACATTCTTTTATGCGGATTTAACTAAACCTTACCAAGAATGGATAAAAGAGTTGGATGAGTTCCAACCCACGCTTTTGGTTGGTAGTGCGCAAGCTCTTCAGCTCTGCGCCCAGTTCAGCGGTCAATTTGATCAACCCGCAATTCAACCACAGCGGATCATTTCTGGTGCAGAAGTCCTAACTGAGAGTGACCGTCACTTTATTTCTCAACGGTTCGACAGCGAACTCCATGAAGTCTATCAATGTACCGAAGGTTTTCTTGCATGTACTGATCAGCATGGACAAATGCGCTGGAATCAGGATGTTATTTACATCGAAAAACATTGGCTGAATACCGAACGTACTCATTACAGCCCAATTATCACCGATTTTCGTCGTAAAACTCAGCCCATTATTCGTTATCAGCTCGACGATATTATTGAGAATAAACAGGATAATGGCGTATTTGAACCTCTTGGCACGATTGCCGGACGATGTGGTGATCGCCTCACGCTAAACGCAAACCACGTCCCAGTTACGGTGTTACCAGATCTCATCTACCGCGCTATAACACTATCTGCCAAAGGTCGCGTGGATTACCGAATCACCCAAACAGGGTCACAAGCCATTCAAATTGAAGCGGATGTTCACCACCATCGGGTTATACACCAAGCCTTGATAAAGTTGTTTGACCAATTGCGGCTTGATCCTGTCAGATTTAGTTACCGCCCTGCGCCTATTTGGACGCCAATGAATAAACAACGACGTGTGGTGAACATATGCGGGTCTTAATCACCGGAGCCCGAGCACCAGTTGCACTAGAGTGGGCAACCATGTGTATGCATCATGGGCATGAAGTAATTCTCACCGATTCGCTAAAAAAGCCTCTGGGATCGTTTTTGCGAGGTATCGAGTCTTATATACCCACCGCTTCACCTCGATTTGCGTTTCCCACCTATCAACAGCAGATCCTAAAAATCATTACTCAGATGCGTATTGATATAGTGATACCCACTTGTGAAGAAGTGTATTACTTGGCTCATGTTGCCAAACAATGCCCAGAAGTAGATTTTTTTCTGCCCAATGTGGGACTACTCAATGCCCTGCACAACAAGTTGACCGTCTTTGAACAGCTTCAAAGTTTGCCAGAAATCACACTTCCAAAAACTCGTTTGGTCGCTGATAAAAGTGAGATTGAAATTAATAAGAGAACCGTTCTAAAGCCCGTTTACTCTCGGTTTGGCGGGCAAGTCATAAGAGATGTGACAACTCAGTCTATTTCTGCCGCCACGATATCGCCCCTTTACCCTTGGGTTCAGCAACAAAAAATCCATGGGACTCCGGTGTGTAACTATGCCATTTTTGAACATGGTGACCTTAAAGCACACCAAGCTTATGTGCCGAAATACTGTGTAAACGGCTCGGCCGCCAGTGCTTTTCAGCCGATCTCGTGCGAACGACTAGATACATTTATCGCAGCTTTTGGTAAACGTCATACTTATCATGGGCAAGTGTCGTTTGACTTCATCAAATCACAAGATGAACTCTACGTGATTGAATGTAACCCAAGAGCCACCAGTGGTTTGCACCTACTCTCGTCTCGATGCAACCAACTGCTTCCTAATATGGAGTTTACCAGTCCTTCCAAGCAGCGATTGCATCATTTAGGTCCAATAACACTCATCGCGGAAGGTGGATTATCCCTGTTCAAGGCTCGAACTTGGCAAGATTGGTGGTCTGGAGTGAATGTGATGCAACAGCATAACTTACCGGCCGGGAGCCAAATCCGGAGTATGTTTGAATTACTCCGGTTAGCTAGGCAGAACAAGACGAAGTGGAGCGACGCTTCTACCGTTGATATTGAGTGGAATGGAGAGGCATTGAACTCATGACACTTTCCTCTCAAGAATGGCATCAAACCTTTATCACTCTTATGCAGTCGAATCCCATTGATGAATGCACAGCAAGCTTTGGTTGCTACTATATCGATGATGTTGCCATTCCCTACTCCGTAACACCAAAAATACCAAACAACTGTTATGCCGTGTCCCCTATGACACTGCTTAGTGGCTACGCCGAAGAAGAGCTTCACAAAGTCAAAAATGTGGCTGTTCGATGGGTATGTAAGTTACTTATTAATATGACTAAACCAACCTTATCACTGGCTGGATTGGATCAAGTCCAAACGCTCAACAATCAGTGCTTGTCCACCAATATGTATAGCGAACAATGGGCAGCCTTAAATCTCGATGAACTGCGTCGCGTCGCACTCGATCAATACCCCACCTTTCCCTTGGTGCTTCGCTCCCTCAACCAGCGTCAGCATTTACATTTAATTCAGCGATTGAAGCAGCCAAAATGGCAAAGCTTGGTAACACGACAAGTGTATTTACTTGATGATTGGCAAGCGTTCAGCTTCAACCGAGATTTAACGAAAGACTTCAAACTGCTTAATGATAAAGATTGGCAGTTTAGGCCACTGACCACTGATGAAGAATTTCAGCGTGCCAAAGAGTTATATGACATGCTTTACCTTGATAAATACAGCCTCAATAACATCCAGTTTTCAAGCCAATATTTAAAACAGGCGAGCCAGAACAAATTAGTACATTTAGTGGGACTGTTTTATCAAGAAGAGATGCTGGCTGCGTTAGGCATTGTAGAAATTGATAATGATATGACTTGCCCAATTTTTGGCTACGATATCAATAAGCCACAACGCCTCGCATTGTATCGTCGAATATCGGCCTATACCATCCGCCACGCAATGATATTCCAGCGTCGCTTTAATATGAGCTCAGGCGCTCCGGCTTTTAAACGCAACAGAAAAGCCCGGCCAGAAATTGAATTTAGCTATGTTTATATTGCGCACTTACCTTGGTACAAACGCATAATTTGGAAAAGCTTGTGCTGGCTCACTCAGCACTTTTATCGCCCTTTGTTGATACGTTTTCAGCTATAAACCGACATCTATAATCAGCTAAGCCTGCGTACACAGTCTCAATCGATAAAAAAGCCTGCGACGTTCGCAGGCTTTTTATAATGGAGCTGTGTGAGGTAACCGTTTGCTACGGTGTGTAGTATGTTGCTGCGCCAGGGCCTACTGGTAAACCAAATACGAATACCCATAGGTAGAACAGCACACTCCAACCTACAATGAAGCAGATTGAGTAAGGTAGCATGGTCGCGATCAGCGTACCGATACCTAAGTTCTTCATGTAACGAGTCGCTACGGCAAGAATCAAACCAAAGTAGCTCATCATTGGAGTAATGATGTTTGTCGTCGAGTCACCAATTCGGTAAGCAGCCTGAATCGTTTCCGGTGCATAACCAACAAGCATCAACATAGGAACAAAAATCGGAGCCGTTACTGCCCACTGTGCCGATGCCGAACCAATCATTAGGTTGATAAAGCCACACATCAGGATGAAGGCAAAGAACAACATTGGACCAGTTAAGCCAATTTCTTGCAGGAAGCTAGCGCCAGCAACCGCGAATACCTGACCGAAGTTAGTCCATTTAAAGAAAGCAACGAACTGAGCCGCAAAGAAAACTAATACAATGTACATGCCCATAGAAGACATAGATTTCGCCATTGCATCAATTACATCGCGATCCGTCTTCATCGTGCCAACAACTTTACCAAACACAAAGCCTGGAATAGCAAAGAACACAAAGATGAATGCCACGATACTTTTCAGGAATGGTGAACCTGCAATTGTACCTGCATCAGAACGTAGAATACCGTCTTCTGGAACAACCGTCCAAGCAAGCAGCGCTGAAACAACCAGTACAGCAACACCTGCTAGTTTTAGGCCTTTCTTCTCAATGTCTGTTAAGCCACCCATTTTGTCGTTCGACAAATCTTCTGAGGCTTCTTCTTCACTGTATTTGCCAAGCTTTGGCTCAACAATTTTTTCAGTAACAAACGCACCTGTGATTGCAATGAAGAATGTCGACACAAACATGAAGTACCAGTTAACTTCTGGACCAACAGTGTAAGTTGGGTCAATCATTTGCGCCGCCGTTTCAGTAATGCCTGACAACAGCGGGTCAACCGTACCAATAAGTAGGTTTGCTGAGTAACCACCAGATACACCAGCGAACGCCGCAGCAAGACCGGCAAGTGGGTGACGACCTAAAGAATGGAACAGCATTGCAGCCAGTGGAATAAGTACCACATAGCCAAGCTCTGATGCCGTATTTGAAATGATACCCGCGAAAACGACCGTCACTGTTACCATGCGTTGTGATGCACCCATGACTAAGCCACGCATTGCTGCAGATAGCAAGCCTGAGTATTCAGCAATAGCAACACCCAACATCGCAACCAATACCGTACCCAAAGGTGCAAAGCCGACAAAGTTTTTCACTAGATTGGTAACGATTAGTTCAAGGCCATCAGCGTTAAGCAAGCTAACGACATGAATCATGCCATCCGCGGCACGACCTTTTGCACCCTCAGGACGAGGATCAACTACGGAAACTTCGAAGTATCCTGCAATACCCGACATCACCAGAATGGCTAAACAGAAAATGGCAAATAGTGTGATCGGGTGGGGTAATAAGTTCCCCAAATATTCGACAGTATCCAAAAAGCGCGTAAACAGCGGCTTCTTAGGCGAGTTTTGTTTAATTGAATCAGATGAACTCATCTGTTCCCTCCTTGTTTTTATTCCTATGCAAATGTGACAAAAATGTCAAAAAGCGTGCGAAGGGTACTTGAGTAGAAGGTCAAATAAAAGCCCTAAATGTTACAAACTGTGACTAACAGAGGCATTTATAACCAACATTGAATAAAAATGTAGATATTTCATCCATGTAAGATAATTAACTCAACATTATCAATTAAACAAAACCATAAGTTAGATATATGCAGGCTGATTACTTTTGCACAGCTTTGAATCTCGGGTTCGTTTTACAAATGACATAAAGACGCCCTCTCCGTTTTACAATCTGACAATCCGGATGACGACTTTTTGCACTTTTTAATGATTTTACTACCTTCATGATTTATTCCTTTTCGCTCTTAAATTGACCAAAACGACGGTTGAAGTTCGCAATGCGACCTTCGGTTTGTACAACGCGCTGTTTACCGGTGTAGTACGGGTGAGAAGCTGACGACACATCTAACGTAAAGTAAGGGTAAGTTTTGCCATCTTTCCATTCGATGGTTCTCTCCGTTTTCAACGTAGAACCAACGACAAAGTACTTATCTACACTGGTGTCGTGGAACACCACAGGACGATATTCAGGGTGGATTCCTGGTTTCATAATACTTTTCCTTTCAATTAAATTGTTATGTTATAACATTTTAATTAATAATCATTATCAACAAGAAAAGCAAGAGAAATTTGTGATACTTTTCATCTCAATGAATTCTTAAAGATGTCCACCATGTATTCCATCGAACCCATCGGCGTCATTGAGACACCGTACAAAGAAAAGTTTGCAGTTCCGCGCCAACCACGCTTAGTACCAGAGGCTAAAGCACGCGTAAAACTGTTAGGTGCAGCAAATAGCCCTGAAGCAGTGCGTGGGCTAGAACAGTTCTCTCACGTTTGGTTGTTGTTTCTATTTGATCAGAACCTGGAAGCTGGTTGGAAACCAACTGTACGTCCGCCACGATTAGGCGGCAATGAACGAATTGGTGTCTTTGCCTCGCGCTCGACTTTCCGTCCAAACGGAATCGGAATGTCAGCCGTTGAAGTGAAAGGAGTCACTAAGCAAGGCGATCAAATCTATCTTGATTTAGGCAGTGTAGATCTCGTGGATGGGACACCGATTGTGGATATTAAGCCTTATATCCCCTATTCGGATTCTATTTCGGAAGCACAAGGCGGATACGCAGACCAAGAGCCAGAAAAGTCACAAGTCACCTTTTCTGCTCAAGCATTAGCAACGATAGAAAATCGATCCGATACTGACTATGTAAGATCAGTCATTGAACAAGTTCTGGCACAAGATCCTCGCCCTGCATATAAGAAAAACAAGCCGGACGACAAAGAATATGCGGTAAATTTGTTCGACTTGAACGTAAAGTTCACAGCAACAAGCAACTTAATAACGGTTACCGCTATTGAAAGCTTTTGACAAACGCAATTGGCTGATATTATAGACGGCTAACAAATTTCCCTTTAGGGAACTCCCATACTCCTGCTTATTCAAGCTTGAGTATCTAACTTAAATAAACGGATAAATTTAATGCGTACCAGTAATTATCTTCTTTCTACTCTGAAGGAGACTCCAAACGACGCAGAAGTAGTGAGCCACCAGCTCATGCTACGTGCAGGTATGATCCGTAAGCTGGCTTCAGGTTTATACACCTGGCTACCTACTGGTCTACGTGTACTGCGTAAAGTCGAAAACATCGTTCGTCAAGAAATCGACAATGCAGGCGCAGTCGAAACTTTGATGCCCGTTGTTCAGCCGTTTGAACTATGGGAAGAGACAGGCCGCAGCGAAAAGATGGGCCCTGAGCTACTTCGCTTTACTGACCGTCATGTTCGTCCGTTTGTACTTAGCCCAACCGCTGAAGAAGTGATCACTAGCCTTGTTCGCAATGAAGTGAGCTCTTACAAACAGCTTCCGCTAAACCTGTACCAAATCCAAACTAAATTCCGTGACGAACGACGCCCACGTTTTGGCGTAATGCGTTCACGTGAATTCTCAATGATGGACGCGTACAGCTTTGACATTGATAAAGACGGACTACAAAAGTCATACGACGCAATGCACGATGCTTACTGTAAAGCATTCGATCGCATGGGTCTGGATTACCGTCCTGTACTTGCAGATAGCGGTGCTATCGGTGGTAGCGGCTCTCAAGAGTTCCACGTACTGGCTGAAAGCGGCGAAGATATCATCGCATTTTCTAGCGAGTCAGATTACGCGGCAAACATTGAAAAAGCAGAAGCACTAGCTCCAGCCTCTGAGGCTGCGGCACCGACACAAGAAATGACTTTGGTTGATACGCCAAACGCGAAAACAATCGCTGAATTGGTTGAGCAGTTCGAACTACCAATTGAAAAAACAGTGAAAACACTGTTTGTGAAAGCATCTGACGAAGTTGATGCGCCAATCATCGCGCTTATTATTCGTGGTGATCATGAACTGAACGAAGTGAAAGCAGAAAACCTTCCTCAGGTTGCAGCTCCACTGGAAATGGCATCTGAAGAAGAAATTCGTGAGCTTATCGGTGCAGGCCCTGGTTCACTTGGCCCTGTTGGCCTTAAACTGCCGTTCATTGTTGACCGCAGCGTTGCGGTAATGAGCGACTTCGGTGCGGGCGCGAACATCGATGGCAAACACTACTTCGGTATTAACTGGGGTCGTGATGTAGAGCTTGGCCAAGTTGAAGACCTACGTAACGTTGTGGAAGGTGACCCAAGCCCATGTGGCAAGGGCATTATCCAGCTTAAGCGTGGTATCGAAGTTGGCCATATCTTCCAACTAGGTAACGCTTACTCCGCAGCGATGAACTGTGGTGTACTGGGTCCTGATGGTAAGAACGTCATCCTAGAAATGGGTTGTTACGGTATCGGTATCACTCGCGTAGTAGCGGCTGCTATTGAACAAAACCACGACAAATACGGCATCATCTGGCCAGATGCAATCGCACCATTCCAGGTAGCGATCGTTCCAATGAACATGCACAAGTCAGAAGAAGTGAAAGAAGCCGCTGAGAAATTGTACGCTGAGCTAACGGCAATGGGCATCGAAGTGCTATTTGACGACCGTAAAGAACGCCCAGGCGTAATGTTCTCTGACATGGAGCTTATTGGTGTACCGCATACAATTATTATCGGTGACCGCTCAATGAAAGAAGGCAACTTCGAATACAAGAACCGTGCTACTGGTGAGAAAACAGCAGTCGCAATGACTGACATTGTTGAGCACGTAAAAGCTCAACTAAAGTAAGCACTAGACGAGTTCGCATTTGAGGTAGTTTCAAATAGTTAAAAAGGGTTGGCTTCGGTCAGCCCTTTTTATTACAGCTCAACGCCCCCCTCCACCTTTTTCGAACTATTCACTTTGTTAATCTTTGGTTCAGCTTCTTGCTATTAAACTGATTTCATCATCTAAAGGAGGTCAGTTATGGATTTAAAAAGTCTTCTAAACCAAGCACTCAAATCAGACTTACTTAAGCAAGGTGCAGATGCATTGGGCAAACAAACCAACAACATCAAATCCTCATCAAATTCAAGTAGCCTAAAAACGCTAGGAGCAGGTGCTGTAGGCGGAGGCCTCATCGGTATGCTGATGGGCTCAAAGAAAAGTAAAAAAATGACTAAAAAAATAGGGTCAAGCGCATTAAAAGTCGGTGGCGCAGCTGCGCTTGGAGCCTTGGCCTACAAAGTGTATAACGACTGGCAAGCCAAGCAATCCGGTCAAGGTGTTCAAGAAACCTTTGACCCCGATGACAGTAAACACAGTGTCTTAATTTTAAAAGCAATGATTGGAGCTGCAAAAGCTGATGGTCACGTTGATGAAGAGGAAATGGCGCGCATTGAACAAGCTCTCGCGGATATGGGCGCAGATGAGCACGTTCGTCACCTCGTTCAGCAAGAGTTAAACAAACCGCTTGATCCTGCTGAAATTGCTAATCAGGCGACCTCTCCTCAACAAGCGTCAGAAATTTACCTGGCGTCTTTGATCGTCGCTGATGAACAAAACTTTATGGAAAAAGCGTATCTGCAAGAACTAGCAAAACAACTTCAACTTTCACCAGAAGTCACTCAGCAGTTAGAAGCACAAATGCAGTGATTAAATCTCGCTCAAGCAAACCTTCAACTTGAGCCAAAACAACTCTGTACTTTGAGTTTCAAATCCGCTGTGTGTATATTGAGATAAGTTATCATTTAGTGGAAAGAAAACATGCAAGTATACGGCTGTTGTGAACTGGTTCGTGAGCTTTATGCTCAGATTGGTAGTGGCGATCAAGCTTATATTCCCCAAGCAATTTCATGTGCAGTTAAAGCACTGAACGATGTTGCAGCGGATGAGTCCCTGCCTAAAGAAGTGCGTGAAAAAGCGGCATTTGCTGCGGCAAACCTACTGATTTCAGATTTTGAGGATAAGTAATGAATCTAGCGAACTTTGAATCCATGGACCCTGTCATGCTGATGAGCATTGTGAATATGAAGCTACGCGATGACTTCGGAGGTGATCTGGACAAACTGGTGGCTTTCTTCGATATCGAGCGCACAGCACTGGAGACAAAACTGGCTTCTGCTGGTTTTGACTTTCTTCCAGAAGCAGGACAATTCCGTTAATCCACACCATGCTTGGCGGATAACCGAAACGAGAATAACCAATATGAAAAAGGGCTTGATGAGTTACCATCAAGCCCTTTTCTTTTATTCGATAGACGTCTCGGTTAGCCAAATGAAGCCCAGATGACTGTCGCCACAAGAATTGGACATACAAACTTCACATACGCAGGCCATAACTTACCAAACCAACCTTGCGTAAACTCCGGGCAACCTTGCTCAAGCTCTTTGATTTTTGAGTTGCGATTCCATACCCAACCACCAAATAAGCAGAATAAGAGCGCAGCGGTTGGTTGTAGATACTGAGTAGCAACCGTCGCGACCATACCAAACAGAGCGCCAAAGTTATAAACAATCACCACACTGAACAAGGCAATGAGACCACCTAAAACCCAGCTCGTTGCGCTGCGCTTAGTATTGAAGCGCTCACTCACTAAAGCCACTGGACACTCTAACATTGAAATGGAGGACGTTAGCGCCGCAATCGTCAGTAATAAGAAGAACACAATAGAGAACAATTGACCAAGCAAACCTAAGCTATCAAACATCAATGGCAATACGGTAAATACCAACGTATCAGAGCTTAATAGAGAGCCATCTTCTGCATAGATCTGAACGCCCTTTTGCATTGCCACAAACATCGCTGGCATCACCACTAATCCTGCAATGAAAGCAACGGCAGTATCTACCATGGTCACGTTCATCGCCATCTTTGGTAGGTTTTCTTTCTTACTCAAGTAAGAGCCATAAATCAGCATTGAACAGCCACCGATCGTAAGCGAGAAGAAGCCCTGCCCCATTGCAGCAAGAATCAACTTGCGGTCCCATACCTTTTCAAAATCCGGCACTAGGTAATGTTTCAGACCTTCCATCGCACCGTTTTGCGTCATGATGTAAGCAAATAGCAGAGCAAACAAAACAAACAATGCTGGCATCAAACGTGTGGACCACTTCTCAATACCTTGTTTTACGCCACCTTGTACGATGAGAATCGTCAGTACATAAAAAGTAATGGTTCCGAACAAGTTACGTTCAACACTAAAGCCCTTTAGCCATTGAGTTGCAGCTTCTAACCCCATTAGATCTGTGATTGCACCCAGTAAAAAGCAGATCAACCAACCACCAACAATTGAATAAAACGCTAAGACAGCGCTTGGTACGCTTAAACCAATCCAACCCACAATGCCGCCGAGCTTTTTACCGGCAGGGTTATCTGTGATTGCACGCATACTGTCTACAGGGTTGGCTTGACCATGGCGACCAATCGCCATTTCAACCACCAGCATCGGAAATGCGACGATAAGAATCATCACCAAATAAACTAACAGGAAAGCACCGCCACCATTACTGGCTGCTTGAGTTGGGAAGCCCCAAATATTGCCAAGGCCAACTGCGGCACCTGCGGCAGCTAAGATGAACCCGAGACGAGAGCCAAAATGCTCGCGAGGCTGAGAAGAGGTTTGCTGTGTCATACTACTCACACAAAAATATCATTGAACTAGCTAACTAGTACACTATAGCAATATTCACTATTCAACAAGAGCACCTCGGTTAAATCCTCGACAGTTGAAACAATTTGTAGTCATTCAGCTTGTAAATTTTAACGTACATCTCATATTCATCGCTCAAAAGCCTCGCGACTGTTGTTCGTTTTACGTGGCTGAATTTTACCAATCCTTCTGCCGTGAAGTGAGCCGAAAAATAATGAGCTCTGGTGTAAGGGACGAACTGTTCCTCGTGATACTGTGTCGAAAAGCAGAATATTGTGCTTCGCTTTTTCCCCCTAATGTCTATTTATCAGCTAGTTATTACTCTGTTCTCATTTATACCCATGATTCAAGGAGAGGAAAATGAAGGTCACCCTACTTCACGGAGCGATGGTTGTAGCACTCAGCGCCAGCTACCAAGCTCAAGCCTATAACTGTCAAAGTTTACCCGACTGGGACAGCACTGCGACTTATACATCGGGCGCTTTAGTAAAAACGCAAGGAGCCGCTTATGAGGCTGCATATTGGACGCAAGGCAATGATCCCGTGACCAACTCAGGATCTTGGGAAGCATGGAAAGCGTTAGGGCAATGTGATGGTGGAAGCAACAATTTATCACCAACGGTGTCGTTCTCCTCTCCAATAAACAACGCACAAATTCCCGAAGGCAGTGCGATCACTTTGTTAGCCAACGCAACTGACGAAGATGGCCAAATCACACAAATTGAGTTTGTTGCAGGCAACCAAACCGTTGCTGTGGTAACTCAAGCACCATTCGAAGCTTCTTGGACAGCTATTGAAGGGATCTCGCAATTGACCGCAATTGCGACAGATAATGAGGGAGCTGTTAGCACCACGACGATTTCTATCCAAGTTCAACCACAAGTCGAATTACCGCCACCAAGCATTTCATTGACAAGCCCAGTAGGCACAGAAGTGCTTAATGTAGGCGATAACCTAACCGTAGCCGCTCAAGCTGACGATATTGATGGTGTGGTCACACAAGTTGAGTTCTTCGTAAACAATCAATCTGTCGCCATTGATACTAGCGCACCTTACGAATATCAATGGACCGCTAGTCCAGGTACATACTCGTTCAAAGCACAAGCGACTGATGATACAAACCTCGCAACGATGAGCCAAGAAGTAGCGCTGGTTATTAGTAATTCAGAAACCGGAACGGGCGGATGTGCAGATGCAGTACCTTATGTGGCAGGCACAAGTTATCAAGCTGGCGACCTGATTTCTCACTTCAACCAAAAATATCGTTGTGATGTTGCTGGTTGGTGCTCCTCGGATGCGACATGGGCTTACGAGCCTGGTGAAGGGCTATACTGGCAAGATGCTTGGAGTGGCCTAGGTGCTTGTTCGACACCACCGCAAGTTACCATTACGGCACCAACGGATGGACAAGTCGTGCTCGCTGGCAGCAATAACGAAATCACGGCAAACGCAAGCGATGCTGATGGCACAGTCACGCAAGTTGAGTTTTTTGCGAACAACACCAGCTTAGGGGTCACCACTCAAGCGCCATATTCCGTTACTTGGAACGCCACACTTATTGGCGCTAACCAGCTTAAAGCCGTCGCAACCGATAATGATAACAACACGTCAGAGTCCCTGGTTGGTGTGGAAGTCAGCGATAAAGATTTGGTCGTCTCTCTGACTTCACCAAGCAGCGGTCAAACCGTCGGATTAGGCAAAAGTCTCGCATTAAGCGCCGATGCAACGTCTTTAACTTCAGGCATTAAACACGTTGATTTCATGATCAACGGCTCTATTGTTGCAACCGATACCACAGCACCTTACACAGCCAACTGGACACCAACTGCACTTGGTAACTTTACAGTTAGCGCCCAAGCTGTGGATTTGTCAGGAAGCAATGCACTGTCTGACGCCGCAGCAATAACGGTGGTTGAGCAAGTAGAGAAACGCCATAAACTCATCGGTTACTGGCACAATTTTGTAAATGGTGCGGGCTGTCCAATTCGTCTAGCAGATATGGCAGATGCTTGGGATGTGATTGATATTGCCTTTGCTGAAAATGATCGCAACAGTGATGGCACTGTGCACTTTAATCTATATTCAGGCGATATTTACAGCGATTGTCCAGCACTCGATCCAACACAATTCAAGCAGGACATGGCAGCGCTTCAAGCTAAAGGTAAGAAGTTTGTTCTCTCTCTTGGCGGCGCAGAAGGCACGATTACGCTGAATACCGACCAAGATGAAGCCAACTTTGTCTCTAGCCTAACAGGTCTTATCGCTGAGTGGGGCTTTGATGGTCTAGATGTGGATTTAGAGAGTGGTTCTAACTTAGTTCATGGCTCGCAAATTCAAGCTCGCCTTGGTCGTGCTTTGCTTCAAATAGAGCAAAACATGGGTGGAGATATGTACCTAACCATGGCGCCTGAGCACCCTTATGTTCAAGGTGGTTATGTGGCTTACAGCGGTATTTGGGGGGCGTACATCCCTGTGATTAACGAGACACGCAGCACGCTCGACTTGCTTCACGTCCAGTTATATAACAACGGCGGTTTGCCAAACCCATACCTGCCAGGCAGTGCACCAGAAGGCTCTGTGGATATGATGGTAGCGCAATCTAAAATGCTTATCGAAGGTTTTGAGTTGGCCGACGGCACTCAATTTGCACCATTGCGCGATGATCAAGTCGCAATCGGTTTACCTTCAGGTCCTAGCTCGGCAAATTCAGGGCAGGCTCCAACACAGAATATTATCAACGCACTAGATTGTTTAACCAAAGGCACTTCATGTGGCACCGTTAAACCAGCGTACCATTACCCGAATTATGCAGGAGTAATGACATGGTCTATCAACTGGGATCAGCATGATGGCTTTAACTTCTCAAAACCTGTCGGCGATAAACTCACCGAGATGAATGCGCAATAAGCTATCAAAGAATAAGCGAGTAAAACGCAAAGAGAGCACAATAGTGCTCTCTTTCTTTATCTCATCGAGTTTTTGCTTTTTAATGAGTAATTAAATCGTAAATACTCGGTAATCTTTTAGCTCAGGGATTTTCTTCAACAGATCGTTTTCTTGCCCTGCCATGTCATCCAGCGAATCGCACAAGTCTTCTGCTTGTTGTTCTACCTCTTTCGAATGCTCGGCTAAACGCTCTTCTACTTTCGCGCTGAGTTCAGCCATACTCTCTGATAATGCAGTGAGGTTTATCCCTCCCTCTTCCTTCATTTTTTTCGATAAAGCATCCAACGAACTGGCTAAAAACTCTTTATTGAAGATCTCTTGTGCTTTTGCAAAGTCTTCAGTCCACCCTTGTGTCATAGACTCAAAACTCTCCGCAGGCAGGATGAAATCACCATCTTTGTAGTAACGTGATTCAACATCAGCGAAAAAGTCCTTTACTGCGACTTTTACATTATCAAACGCACCAGGTGCATCGAGGCTTTCCGCAACATCATCAATAATATCATTCGCAAGCGCTAAACCATCACTCGCCAATTGCTTTGCTTGTGGAATATACGCGTTCATTTTTTCGCGATAGTCTTCAATTGCCGCTTTTTGGTCGGCATTGAGTTCAATTAGCTCACCTTTGATGAAGAGGTTGTTATCCTCATCCACGACAGCTTTATCACCTGTCGTTTGGCGAATTTCCAAGCTTTGCCCATCCATACGGACTTCATTATTGATGTCCACACGACACTGCGCTGCATAACCAGTAGCACTGACCATCAGCAATGAGAGTGTAAAAAGCTTTTTCATGTCATTCTCTTTTATTTAACATTACTCGTGTTAAACATAACACTGAGTGATACATGAGATGTCAGCAAATCGTCACGACTTCGTAACAAGTTGTTTTATCTCCTATTTTCACGTCAACCTCATCACCCTCTTCTTTCCCGAACAACGCTCGACCCAGAGGAGATTTGGCTGTTAAGACAAAGACTTCCAGAGTCTGATATTGAACAGTCAAACCACCAGAGCAAGGGCCTACAAAGAAGTGCTTTTCGATCAAATTCTCATCTGCGAGAACAACGTAAGCACCAACACCAACAGGCGCATTCTTAAAGTTACGAGTCACTAAAGAACGATATTGACGCAACTCCTCTTCACTATCTTGAATTCGCATGGCTTGTCCATGAGCAAGATACGCGGCTTCAAGTGCCAATGTATCGTACTTGTGCTCGGGAACAGTTTCTTCATCTGTGGCGGCATCGATAGCTCGCTGAGCCGATGAATGGGCAACTTGAAGTTTTTCTTCCAGATGTTGGATGATAATTTGGACTAAGTCAGCTTTGTTCATACTTTTAGGACGCGCGTTTAGTATTCGGGGTGTGTTAATGTAGCCAAGTTTACCATCAAAGAAAGGTTTCCCTATTATGCAAAGTGACTCGCTGCATCAAACACTTCAATCTGTATTTGGTTTTGACTCATTACGCCAAGGTCAGCAACCCGTTATTGAAGCCGTTATGAATGGTTACTCTGCTGCGGCAATCTTTCCTACAGGCTCGGGGAAGTCACTCTGTTATCAACTACCTGCAACCATATTACCCAACCTTACGTTGGTGATCTCTCCGTTGTTGGCGTTAATGAAGGATCAACTGAGCTTTTTACAAAGTAAAGGAATCGCGGCCGCTTCTATCGATAGCAGTCAAAGTAGAGAAGAAGCACAACAGGTCATGGCTGGCGTGAAGAATGGACAAATCAAAATCTTGATGATTTCTGTTGAGCGACTAAAAAATGAGCGTTTTCGTGAATTCATTCGCCAAGTACCGATTTCTTTGATGGTCATTGATGAAGCGCACTGTATTTCCGAATGGGGGCATAACTTTCGTCCAGATTATCTCAAACTACCGCAATATCAACGTGAACTGAACATCCCACAGTCTTTACTTCTCACCGCAACGGCAACGCCTGCAGTTATTGAAGACATGCAAAAAAAGTTCGATATTTCCAGTGAACATATTACCGTTACAGGCTTCTACCGCTCTAATCTGGATATCTCGGTGATCCCGTGTGAGGAAACAAAGAAACAAGAACAGCTCAGTGAGATCATCGCCTCTTCACCTAAGCTTCCGACCATCGTATACGTGACGCAGCAGCAAACAGCAGAACGAGTAGCAAAGTCATTAATCAATATTGGCATTAACGCTCACGCATACCACGCTGGCATGAAAAGCGACGTTCGTGAACAAATCCAACAGCAGTTCATGGATGGCCAAATTGACTGTATTGTTGCAACGATTGCATTTGGTATGGGGGTCGATAAATCTGATATTCGACGCGTCATTCACTTCGACTTACCCAAATCAATCGAGAACTACGCACAAGAGATTGGACGTGCAGGCAGGGACGGGCAACGCTCGGAGTGCATTCTGCTAGGCAATACGTCCGGCCTAACGGTGTTGGAGAATTTTGTCTATGGTGACACACCAGAATTTACGTCAATTAACTATGTAGTCGAGCAAGCGAAAGAACATGCTCCACAATGGGAGGTAGTGCCACTGCGTTTGTCGCGTGAAAGTAATATCCGCCAATTGCCACTCAAAACCTTGTTGGTTTATTTGGAGCTACATAACGTCATTGAAGCAAAGTACAGTTACTTTGCGGAATATCGGTTTAAGTTTTTGCACGATCAGCAATTTATTGTGAATCAATTTCAAGGCGAGCGACGTCAATTTGTGGAGGCTATTTTTTCCTGCTCACAAAAAGCCAAAGTGTGGTGCCAAGTTGATCTAGAAGCGCTATGGATGAACTATCAATCGGAACGCAGCCGAGTTGTCGCAGCGCTCGACTATTTTCACCAGAACGGCTGGATAGAACTAGAGAGCAAACAACTGACGGACGTGTACTCAGTTATGCCAACCAAACAGAGCTCGGATGTTTTAATCCAACAACTGTCTGAACTGTTCCAATCCAAAGAAAGCAAAGATATCGAAAGAATCCACACCATGCTGCACTTGTTCCAGTCCGAGCACTGTTTGAGCTCACAATTGGCGAACTACTTTGCGGATCACGATGCACCAAAGCAATGTGGTCACTGCTCCGTGTGTCGTGGTCACGTCGCCACATTCACAGCACCAGAACCTGAAGATATTGAACAATCTCAAGTATCGATATGGGCGCGGGAGTTTATTCAGCTTTCCCCATCGGCCATCAGTAATGATGCCGTTGCTCGCTTCTTGTGCGGAATCAGCACTCCTTTGATTAGCCAGCTAAAAGCCTCAAAGCTAGCAGGTTATGGTGCAATGGCAAATGTAAGTTTTGAGCAGGTATTAACGCAGGTAGAAACGGTAAGGGCCTAAAAAAAGCTCAATTGACGCGCTTGGTCTTCGGGCTTGAGCATCACGTTCAAGCCTAAAAGGCGAATTTCCCGTCCATTTTGGCGTTTAAGAATATCTCTTAGCAAGGTCTTGAAGTCCTCAAGCTCTAATTGCGGATGGATGTGCTCAATTGTTGTCAGTTGAAAGTCGGCAAATTTGACTTTAATACCTTGTTTAATAATCGACTTATCTGGGCTTGCACGCTCTAAACGTTTCTCGAGTTCAGGATAAAGTTTCTCCTCAATCACTTGCCAACATTCATCATAGGTTGCGATGTTCTGGCTGAATGTCCTTTCCACACCGACGGACTTTCTCTCGCGCTCAACAACGACTTCTCGATTATCAATTCCATGGCTTCGCTGCCATAAGGAGGCACCCTGACGACCAAACTGCCTCAACAACTCTCGATAGTCACTGTTTTTAATGTCCTCACATCGATAAAAACCGGCTTGGTGGAGCTTCTCAAGACTCACCTTCCCCACACCAGGAATGTTCTCTAGCGGAAGACTATCGATAACCTCTTGGACTTTCTCTGGCGGAATCACAAACTGACCGTTGGGCTTGTTCATGTCTGACGCGACCTTGGCAAGAAACTTTATCGGAGCAATGCCCGCCGATGCCGTCAACCCAAGTTCACTCCAGATATCGCGGCGAATTGACTCTGCGATCAACGTAGCGGAGCCACGGCAAGCTGTCGAGTCCGTGACATCGAGGTATGCTTCATCCAATGAGAGAGGTTCAATGATAGGCGTATAACGCTCAAAAATAGCACGAATCTGCTGAGAGACTTGCTTATATACATGCATTCTACCGGGCACAACCAACAAATGAGGACAGAGTTGCAGCGCGCGCGCCGTTGACATTGCACTGCGAACACCATATTTACGCGCATCATAATTACAGGTGCTAATCACTCCACGCTGCTTTTCATGTCCGCCAACAGCGAGTGCAATGCCACGGTAACTGGGGTTATCTCTCATCTCTACGGCAGCATAAAAACAATCCATATCGACATGAATAATTTTTCTAATTCGATCTGACATAGCCATCAAAGCACTGTTCAAAAAAACAGTATAAATCAAATCTACCTGAAGAGAAATGGGCGTGTTTAAGCGAACGTCAATCTCGAAGCATTACGTCCAATTGATCGACTAATTCGGCCCAATCTGCATCTTCTTCGATGGCTTGTTTTAGAAAGTTCGCCTGTGACATCGTCCAAAAGCTAGCTTCATGTAAAGGCGCAGAATCTCTTTTGTGTCGATGTTGATTAATAAAATCTTTCATTTCTTGAGGAGAGCTACCGAGGCCCAGTTGTTGAAATAGCTCAGCCATACCATGTTGATGCATTTCCATACTACTTTCTCCCTACGTTAGCTAAACATAATTATATAACTAAGACAGGAATAATGATGTGATGTTAACGGATGCGTGTCAAACATTTGAGTAGTTGTTCTACTTTTGGTTGACATGTGTTTTTTGATGGCGATAAGTTTAATTTTAGTTATCATTGATTTTAAACAATTAATTTTGGGGACTGCGCTTGAGTAATAAGATTCTGGTTGTTGAAGATAGTCGTGCATTTAAAAACTTTCTTTGCCAAACAATAAGCCAAGCTGGTTATGAGGTCATCGCAGCGGAAAGCTACGCGGAGGCAAAGAACTTGTTATCTTCAGCACAGGACCTCTTCTGTGCGGTTTTAGACTATTGTTTACCGGATGCTCAAGATGGCGAGATTATTGACCTCGTTTTGGAACATGGTCATCGTGTCATTGTTTTAACGGCTCGATTTCAAGAAGACACTCGCGAAAAGATGCTTGCAAAAGGTGTCCTCGACTATATTTTGAAAGACAGCATGGCGTCCGTTTCCTATCTATTACCACTCCTCAAGCGACTAACCAACAATCAACAACACAAATGTTTAGTCGTTGATGATTCACACACCGTAAGAAGACACATTGCCCAACTTTTGGAGCATCAATATATTCAGACGTTGGAAGCTGACAATGGGCAAAAAGCCCTAGAGCTTGTCGAGCAAAATCCAGATATCACTCTCGTTTTAACCGACCATGATATGCCCGTTAAAGATGGCATTACTATGGTGCGTGAATTACGTCGGAAGTGGGATAAAAATCAATTAGCCATTCTCGGCTTGTCGGGTAGTAACTCTAAGACCATGACGGCTAGGTTTCTAAAAGCAGGGGCCAATGACTTTTTATACAAGCCATTTAATCAAGAAGAATTTTTTTGCCGTATTCACCAACTGTTAGATATCAAAGACGCAACATCTGAACTGTTTAAAATGGCAAATCAAGATGCGCTAACGGGCTTATGGAACCGCCGCTTTCTGTTTGAGCAACCCCATGTAGAAAACGCTCAAAGAAACATCGCGATGCTTGATATCGATTTCTTTAAGCAAGTAAATGATACACACGGACATGAGGGCGGCGATGCAGTGTTAGTCATGATAGCGAATATTCTAAAAATCTATTTTCCAAATGATATTGTCGCTAGGCTTGGTGGCGAGGAGTTTTGTATTCAAGCCAGTGGCGACTATGACGGCTTTCTAACACGCTTAGAACAAATGAGACAGCGCATAGAAAAAACGCCAATAACTTATTTGGACAAAAACATTCTTGTGACCGCGAGTATTGGTGTAAGCAACATCGAGGGGGAGCTGGAACAACAAATAAAAGTGGCGGATGAGCGACTTTACATGGCCAAAGAGAACGGACGTAACCAAATCATTTCTTCGTCCTAATGACTATCAGTGTGGTCTTGCTCTGTAACATGAGAGAAAGAAACAACAAAACACGGTATTGGGCTCTTTCTCGGACATCTGAGCTTTGGTTAGCTGCCTAAAAATAAAGCTCAGCAGAACGCTGAGCTTTATCACTTTCTTAGTACGATTAACCAATACTAAGCAATTCTATCTTTTTCCCAAGCCGCCAATTTCTCAGCACGCGCAGCCTCGCGCGCTTCACGTTTTTTACGCGCATCGCAGGGTTCTGGACAATTACACACTTTTTCGATGCCAACTGCCCCTAAGCCACCACAGCTACCTTTCACGACTTTCTTTTGGAAAATGTATCCGACAGCCATTGCAGTGATTACCGCGACAAACACAGCAAAGGTAATTAGAAATGTATTCATAAAAACATGCTCACTTCTGTTGTTATTTCTTCATGAATGGCTTGTATGCTTCCGAAGCCAACTCTTTAAAACCATCTTCCGTTTTCACAATCATGAAAACAGGAATATTATTTTCGTTCGCAATTGCCATGCCTTTGTCTTCACCTAGCACCATAAGACCAGTTGCAAGACCATCAGCAGTCATCGACGATTTATCTAATACCGTTACAGACACCACTTTATGATGAATTGGTTTGCCTGTTCGTGGATTAATAATATGAGAGTATCTCACACCATTACTCTCAAAGTAATTACGATAGTCACCACTTGTTGCAATTGCCATGTCGCCTGGTTCAATAATTTCTTGAATTGAACGTTCATCAACGGTCGGTTTTTCAATTGCGATACGCCAAGGCACACCTTCACGATTGACACCTTTGAGACGCATTTCACCGCCAACTTCGACCATAAAGTTCTGTACCCCTTCAGATTGAAGGTAGTCAGCAACCACGTCAACCCCCCAACCTTTCGCAATCGTCGATAGGTCGACGTACAAGTTAGGAAGGTCTTTGGACAGTGTATTACCATCAACAGATAGGTGGTGAATACCGGTATTTGCTTTGCGAGCAGCGAGTTCTTCTTCGGTTGGAACTACATCTGGACGAGCTTCTGGACCAAACCCCCACAGGTTAACTAGAGGGCCGACCGTCACATCCAATGCACCTAAAGTAAGACCGTTAAGGCGAATTGCTTCTTTCACTACCGTTGCAGTTTGTGTCGAAACTGTAAATGGCTCGCTCGTTTGATGCTGATTAAAACGACTTAACTCTGAGTCGTCACGATAGGTCGACATTTGGTCATTAACCTCTTCCAATAAGCGATCAATTTCTGTCTGCATCGCTTTTGGCGTTGGAATACCATCTTGCTCGATATACTTGATGTTGTAAGAAGTCCCCATGGTAGGGCCACTTAAATGAATTTGATCGGCAGGCTGCTCACAGCCAGCCAAAATCAATAGAGAAGCAAATGCAACAAGCCACTTTTTCACTTGTTAACTCCCAATGTTGTTGAATTGATATGGGAAATAGGATCAATCCTTTCAATCCGATTACCTATATCAACTGTTGAGTATCAGTTTTATGTCTATAAAAAATAATGGCTAGCTCTCTTGGAGAGCTAGCCATAGATTCAATCACTTGGAGGAATTAACCACCGAAGTCATCTAGTAGGATGTTTTCATCCTCTACACCTAGATCTTTTAGCATGCCGATTACAGCAGCGTTCATCATAGGTGGACCACACATGTAGTATTCACAGTCTTCTGGCGCTTCGTGATCACGTAGGTAGTTCTCGTAAAGAACGTTGTGAATAAAGCCAGTGTAACCATCCCAGTTATCTTCTGGAAGTGGATCAGACAGTGCACAGTGCCATACGAAGTTGTCATTCTCAGCTTGTAGCATATCGAAGTCTTCTACGTAGAACATTTCACGCTTAGAACGTGCGCCGTACCAGAAAGACATCTTACGCTTAGAGTGCAGACGCTTAAGTTGGTCGAAGATGTGTGAGCGCATTGGAGCCATACCAGCACCACCACCAACGAATACCATTTCTGCATCTGTATCTTTCGCAAAGAACTCACCAAATGGACCAGAAATAGTACACTTGTCGCCTTCTTTTAGAGACCAGATGTACGAAGACATGATGCCTGGTGGTACGTCTGGGTTGTTCGGCGGCGGAGTTGCGATACGAACGTTAAGCATGATGATACCGTGCTCTTCTGGGTAGTTAGCCATAGAGTATGCACGAATGGTCTCTTCATTAACTTTAGACTCGTAACGGAAAAGGTTGAACTTCTCCCAGTCTTCACGGTATTCCTCAGGAATATCGTAGTCTGCGTATTTCACGTGGTGAGCAGGAGCTTCAATCTGGATGTAACCACCAGCACGGAAAGGTACTGATTCGCCATCTGGAATTTGTAGCTTAAGCTCTTTGATGAATGTCGCTTTGTTATCGTTAGAGATAACAGTACATTCCCACTTCTTAACGCCGAAGATTTCTTCAGGAAGCTCGATATCCATGTCAGTTTTCATTGCAACCTGACACGCTAGACGCTCACCTTCACGCGCTTCACCTTTAGTAATATGGTCAAGCTCGGTTGGTAGGATGTCGCCACCACCTGATTTAACTTTTACGCGACACTGACCACATGAGCCACCGCCACCACAAGCAGAAGATACGAATACGCCAGCACCTGCTAGAGCACTCAGTAGCTTACCACCTGGTTGTGTAACGATCGCCAGAGAAGGGTCATCGTTCACAGAAATTGTAATGTCACCTGTTGGTACAAGCTTAGACTTAGCGAAAAGAATCACTAGTACTAGTGCTAGTACGATCAGAGTAAACATCACTACACCAAGAATAATGTCCATTGACTATTCCTTAATTGTTGCGGTTTACCCGACTTACAGTTGAACACCAGAGAAAGACATAAAGCCTAACGCCATAAGACCTACAGTGATAAATGTGATACCAAGACCACGTAGACCTGGAGGTACGTCAGAGTACTTCATCTTCTCACGGATACCTGCAAGAGCAACGATTGCTAGCATCCAGCCCACACCAGAGCCGAAACCGTAAACGATCGATTCAGCAAAGTTGTAGTCACGTTGTACCATGAAAGATACACCACCGAAGATTGCACAGTTTACTGTGATCAGCGGTAGGAAGATGCCTAGCGCGTTGTACAAAGGTGGGAAGAAACGGTCTAGGACCATCTCTAGAATCTGTACAAGTGCTGCAATTACACCGATAAAGGTGATGAAGTTTAGGAAGCTAAGGTCCACGCCCTCAACTAACGCGTTCTCTCTCAGAACTAGGTTGTATACCAGGTTGTTCACAGGAACAGCGATAGTCAGAACTACCACAACTGCAACACCTAGGCCGAAAGAGGTCTTAACCTTCTTAGATACGGCAAGGAAAGTACACATACCTAGGAAGAAAGACAGAGCCATGTTTTCGATGAAAATCGATTTAACTAACAGACTAATGTAATGTTCCATGACGTCCTTACTCCTTCGCTTCTACTTGTTCTGGTTTCAGAATACGGATTACCCAGATAAGGAAGCCGATTAGGAAGAATGCTGATGGTGCTAGTAGCATTAGGCCGTTAGGCTGGTACCAACCACCGTTGCTCACTAGAGGTAGAACTTCTAGACCAAATAGTTTGCCTGAGCCAAATAGCTCACGGAAGAAACCTACAGTGATAAGAACGAAGCCGTAACCTAGACCGTTACCAATACCGTCAATAAGAGATGGTACTGGCGCAGACTTCATTGCGAATGCTTCAGCACGACCCATTACGATACAGTTAGTGATAATCAGACCAACGAATACAGATAGCTGTTTAGAGATATCGTATAGGTAAGCTTTTAGCACTTGGTCTACCACGATTACTAACGATGCGATGATTGCCATCTGAACGATGATACGCACACTGTTAGGAATGTGGTTACGGATCAATGAAACAGAGAAGTTAGACAACGCAGTTACAAATGTTACCGCTAGTGTCATTACAAAAGCTGTTTCTAGTTTAGTTGTTACTGCAAGAGCAGAACATACACCAAGAACTTGTAGCGCGATTGGGTTGTTATCCAACACTGGCGCTAGGATGCTCTTTTTAACGTTTTGTGCACTAGACATTAGTTAAGTTCTCCGTCACGAACTTTTGCTAGGAAAGGACCAAAGCCCATATCACCTAACCAGAAGTCAAATGTGTGTTGAACACCATTACTAGTGAGCGTCGCTCCTGATAGGCCATCAACACCGTGCTCAGAACCTTGCGGTGCGCCGCCTTTCACGACCTTAATCGCTGGCTGGTGATCTTCATTGTACAATTTCTTGCCAATGAATTGATCGCGCCATGAAGGGTTCTCTACTTCACCACCAAGTCCAGGAGTTTCACCTTGCTCGTAGTAAGTAATAGCAGACACAGTGTTACCATCAGTTTCAACGGCTACAAAGGCATACATCATCGACCATAGTCCTTTACCGTGCATAGGCAGGATAACTTTTTGGACTTCATCTTGATCTTTTACAAGGTACACCACTGCTGTATTCGCGCGACGACGGATATCAGCTACGTCTTCTTCTGGTGTCAATGCGATTGAACGTTCTGCATCTTTTGATGCTTCACGTTGATCGTACGTAGATGCATTACCCTCAGTAAAGTTACCTGTTTCAAGGTCTACTAGACGAGGTTCGATGTACTCAGCAAATAGCTCTGGTACTTTCTTACCGTTTGCGTCAATGCCTGCAACTTCAACGATCTTTGATTGCTTATCTAGGACAGCGTTAGCTTTTTGCTTATCACGCAGACCTACTGCTGCTGTTGATACGATGATTGAACAAACAAGGCTCAACCCGATAACAACACCCAGCGTCTTTTTAATGCTGTCGTTATTACTTGCCATAGCGTGCTAGTCTCCGCTTGATGTTCTTCTCAATCACTACATGGTCGAACAGAGGTGCGAATAGGTTCGCGAATAGAATCGCCAGCATCATACCTTCTGGGTACGCTGGGTTAACTACACGGATCATCACACACATTGCACCAATCAGGATGCCGTACCACCATTTACCTTTGCTAGTAAATGACGCTGATACTGGGTCCGTTGCCATGAAGAACATACCGAATGCAAAACCACCTAGAACTAGGTGCCAGTGCCATGGCATATTAAACATTGGATTAGTGTCAGAACCGATCACGTTAAACAGAGTCGATACTGCGATCATACCGATCATCACACCCGCAATGATGCGCCATGAAGCGATTCGCATGTAAACGATCATCGCTGCACCGATCATTAGAGCTAGAGTCGATACTTCACCAATAGAGCCAGGGATGTTACCGATGAACGCGTCCATCCAAGTGATAGGAGCGCCAGTTACTGTGTTAACTAGAGCACCGTTACCACCTTGAGCCCATTGGCTAAGAGCAGTTGCACCAGAGAAGCCGTCAGCTGCAGTCCATACTACGTCACCCGAAATTTGTGCTGGGTAAGCGAAGAATAGAAATGCACGACCTGCAAGTGCAGGGTTAAGGAAGTTACGACCTGTACCACCGAAGATCTCTTTTGCTACAACAACACCAAATGTGATACCTAGTGCCGCTTGCCATAGAGGTAGCGTTGGTGGAACGATAAGTGCGAATAAGATAGAAGTTACAAAGAAACCTTCGTTAACTTCGTGTTTACGCACCATACAGAACAACACTTCCCAGAAGCCACCAACAATAAATACTGTTGCGTAGATTGGCAGGAAGTAAGTCGCACCTAGTAGCATCTTACTGCCAACACCCGCTTCCGCACCGATAGTGCCGCCAAGCATTTCTGTTAGCCAGTAGTGCCAGTTACCTGCGATAACTGTCGCTAGTTGGTCACCAGCGTACATGTGGTTAAGTGCTGCAATAGCTTGGCCACCTGCGTTGTACATACCCCAGAACATTGCTGGGAATACCGCAAACCAAACCATGATCATGATACGTTTTAGGTCAACGCTATCACGAACGTGCGAGCTTTTATTTGTTACGATACCTGGGGTGTAAAAAACTGTTGCTACAGCTTCGTACAGGGCAAACCATTTTTCGTGTTTGCCACCAGGCTCAAAATGATGCTCGATGTCTTCAAGAAACTTTTTAAGAGCCATGAAAATTACCCTTCCTTCTCGATAGTATCTAGGCATTCACGAAGTAACGTACCGTACTCGTACTTACCTGGACATACAAAGGTACACAATGCTAGATCTTCTTCATCCAGTTCAAGCGCACCCAGTGCTTGAGCACTGTCTGTGTCGCCGGCACATAGATCACGAAGCAGCAAAGTAGGCTCCATATCTAGAGGCATTACGCGTTCGTAGTTGCCAATTGGAACCATTGAACGATCACTACCATTGGTCGTCGTTGTCATATTGAACAACTGACCTTTGAATACGTGACCAAGGAAAGAGCGAGTTACCGAGAACTTATTCTTACCAGGCATTGCCCAGCCAAATAGTTCTTTTTCACGGCCTTCACGTAATACAGAAACCTGTTGATGGTAACGGCCAAGGTATGCGTGTGGACCAGTTGCATGTGTACCTGTTAGTACTGAACCAGAGATCACACGAACTTCGCCAGGCATCAGCTCGTTATCTGTTAGGTCATCTAAGCTTGCACCCATTACGGTACGAACTAGACGAGGGTTATTCACAACTGGGCCAGCTAGAGACACAACACGATCTGTGCATAGCTCACCAGTTAGGAACAGCTTACCGAACGCGATAACGTCTTGGTAGTTGATGCTCCATGCCACATTCTCTGCATTTACTGGGTATAGGAAATGCATGTGGGTGCCAGCAAGACCTGCTGGGTGAGGGCCATCGAAGACGTGTTCTTCTACGTTAGACTGTGAAGAGCGTGGCAAGCTAGTGCCAGATTTACATACGTAAACCTTGCCTTCTGTCAGGGCTGAAAGAATGTCTAGACCAGCAATGAATGCTTCTTGTTGCTCATTAATGATCAACTCAGGCTTAGCTGCTAGTGGATTAGTATCCATTGCAGTTACGAAAATAGCCTTAGTAGAAGACTCGATTGCAGGAACCTTGCTAAACGGACGAGTACGTAAAGCGGTCCATAAGCCAGAGTCAACCAACTGAGTCTTGATCACTTCACGATCTAGACCTGAAAGTTGAGCGGCTTCGAACTTATCAAATGTCACCTGCTCTTCACCTGCCACTTCAATCACTACAGATTGAAGGACACGTTTAGCGCCACGGTTAACTTCGATCACTTTACCGGCTGCTGGTGCAGTAAATTTCACGCCTGGGTTCTTTTTATCTTCAAAAAGAACTTGCGCTTTTTTCACTTCATCACCAACGCGGACATGCATGGTAGGTCGCATGCCAACGTACTCTTCGCCAAGCAAGGCGACTTTTTTGATGGTCTTACCATCATTAATCACCTGGGATGGAGTTCCTGCGATAGGAAGATCCAAGCCCTTCTTTATTGTAATCATACGCACTTGCACTACTTTTATCGGGAAAAAGATTCTTTTGATTGCGTAACTTTTAGACACGACATCAGTGTCCGGTTTTGATGTTGTTTTAAACATCAAAATCGCAACATCCTATTAAAAATCTCGTCACAAGGAATACGCGAGATTTATCAGGTGCCGTAGTCTAGCATTTTTTAGGAACTTGATGCCATGATCAATCATTAGAATAGAGGGGTTATTTCGGTAGAATCAGGTCTAAAAGGTCAAAGAATAGTCATAACTTTGACCCATCGCACAAATGCCATATTCCATACATATCTTATGGAAAAGTGATATTCATCGCCTGAAATATTCTGCAATTTCCATTCATTTGTTGAAACACTGTTAACACATTTTTTAACCAGAATTTGTGCCACGTTAACGTCCCTAAAGAATGTAAAACGAAAAAAGATGGCCTTAAGCCACCTTTCTCTGCACCTTTATATCTTGCGTTTTTAGTGACCACCACCCATACACATCGGGCTATCAGGGGCGCCATCTTGTTCACGCTTCCACTCTTCATCAGTATATGTATGAATAGCTAATGCATGAATGTGGTTGTCCAGTTCATCTGCCAAAATTTGATGAACTTGACGATGGCGCCCAATCAAACGCTGTCCCGCGAACGAATCACTCACAACAATCACTTTGAAATGACTCTCTGAGCCTGGTGGCACATTATGCATGTAGCTCTCATTAATGACTTTGAGATAGCTGGGTTGCAGCTCACTGTGTAGTTTCTTCTCTATGATTTCTTGGATCATATTCGTTCCTCATTGATGCGAATTCCATAAGTATATACCTAAGTAAAGCAGACATGCATCACTCAAACGTCACTCTCATTATTGACGCACTTTGTAGACATAT
This sequence comes from Vibrio sp. 1580, assembly GCF_033340055.1. NCBI lineage: Bacteria > Pseudomonadati > Pseudomonadota > Gammaproteobacteria > Vibrionales > Vibrionaceae > Vibrio > Vibrio sp. 1580. The sequence continues at coordinate 287,868 of NZ_JAWOVT010000005.1, read as the reverse complement.
TGTCTCAAGGCGCTTGACTCCACGAACATGTCTAAAGAGCAGCCATCACTGAACTCGTAAAATTTGACAGCTTTTTGTATCTCGACACGTCATCATTTGCGACAATAACACTTAATTTCTAAATCAACTTACATTTAGCTATGAAAACCGAACTGAACCTTCACGAGCGAAGCTTAACACTTCATCGTTTCCCAAAACGTAGTAACGAAACGCTACAAGCGTGGGATGCCGGTGATGAGTATCTTATTAATCATGTTGAAGAGCTTGCTTTGCCAGACAATCAAAACATCCTCGTGATTAATGACAGCTTTGGTGCCCTCTCCTGCTGGTTTTCGGAAAAGCACCATGTAACGCTAATGAGTGATTCATTCATCTCACATAAAGGTGCACAGCAAAATCTCGAGCAAAACCAGTGCAATAAAGTAGCGTTTGCCACCACGATGGACCTCGTTCCTGCCAATATTGATCTCGTCTTGCTGCAACTGCCCAAAAGTAACCGCCATCTAGTGTGGATACTAAGCCAATTAAGAAAGGCGCTACCGGCTTCCTGCCCCGTCATTGCAGTCAATAAAGCGAAAGACATTCATACTTCGACGCTAAAACTGTTTGAAAAATACTTAGGCGAAACAAAAACATCTTTGGCCTGGAAAAAGCACAGATTGGTGTTTTCTCAAGCAACAGTTGAGCCTACGATTGAAGTAATGCCTTTCACGACTTGGCGCGTTGATGGCGAAGATATCGAACTCAAGAACATGCCAAATGTCTATTCAGGAGAAAGTTTAGATTTAGGTGCACGCTTTATGCTGCAGCACCTGCCTCAAAACCCTTCAATAGACAATGTCATCGACCTCGGCTGCGGCAATGGTGTTCTGTCTGTTAAATTTGGTCAGTTGAATCCAAATGCTCGGCTAACATGTGTTGATGAAAGCTTTATGGCGCTTGAGTCGGCAAAACAGAACCTACGCGACAACCTTGGTGAAAATAGAGACATACAGTGCATAGCGAACAATTGCTTGGACGGTTTTAAACACAGCAGCAGCTCTATGGTTATGTGTAATCCACCGTTTCATCAACAACAGGCAATCACCGATCATATTGCTTGGCAAATGTTCTGCGATGCTAAACAAGTATTAAGTGAAAATGGCCGTTTACTGGTTATCGGAAATCGTCACCTCGGGTACGACGCAAAACTCAAACGTCTGTTTGGCGATAAAAATGTGAAACTTATCGCTTCCAACAATAAGTTTGTGATTTTACAGGCTACAAAAAATCCTGCTAAATTAAGCGCAAAATAAGCTTTAGCAAAATAGTTAAAAGGAATAATAAAATGAGAAAATTGGTACTTGCGGCTTCGGTTGCGTTGCTTGCTGCGTGTTCAGCCCCTCAACAACCTCAGCTGAACCTGATGCCAGAAAGCACATTGAGCACCAATCCAATTGTTCAAGGCAAGACTTACAGTTTGACCAGCAAAGATGTACGTGCAGCGCAGTACGTGGCGTTGGTGGATAACGGCCGTTCGAACATTCTTCCTCTTCATGCTAAACAGAATTTACGTATTGCGTTAGAAGAAGCATTAGAGAAGCAATTCTCATCTCAAGGTTTCCATGCGGATCTAAACAGCAACAACGCGATTGAATTGAGCGTTCAAGAAGCGTTGGTCAACGTGAAGCATTCGGTGATGGAAAATGAGATGGATGCTAAAGTTGTGCTGGAAATCACAGCAGAGACACCTGAGGGCAAGCTAGTCAAAACTTATACAGGTACAGCAAAGCGCTCTGGCACATTGAGTGCTTCTGATGCCGATATTGAAGAGACATTGAATGATGTGGTGACATTGACGCTTAAAGAGATTGCCAATGACCCTGAGCTTCGTCAATACATGCAGGAGCGTTTCTAATGTTACGCAAAGCGATTCTGTCTTTAGCATTACTCAGCTGCAGCGTTTGGGCTGGACCAAAAGTAGCGTTTGAAACGACACTTGGTTCATTTACGGTTGAGTTAAACGAAGAGAAAGCACCTATCACTGTCGCTAATTTTCTGAAATATGTAGAAGATGGGAGCTACGAAGGTACTATTTTTCATCGTATTATCCCAGGCTTCATGGCACAAGGTGGCGGCTTTAACCAAGATATGCAGATGGTGAAAACATACGCGCCAATCAAAAACGAAGGAAATAATGGTCTAAACAATGACCGTGCTACCATCGCCATGGCACGAACTAATGCACCAAACTCTGCAACTCGTCAGTTTTTCGTCAACTTAGTCGACAATGACTTTCTCAACTATGGCGCTCGACCACCAGGTTATGCTGTATTTGGTGAGGTTACTGAGGGGTTCGACGTTATCCAGAAAATGGCTCAGCAGCCGACCACGACGGTAGGCCGAATGCGTGATGTACCAGAGACGCAAATCGTCATCACCAAAGCTACACTACTTAAATAGCCAAAACGATAAGCCCTTTGAATAATCGAAGGGCTTTCTCTTTCAACGGCTTCATTTTATTGGATTGATTTATGTCTTCATTACCTTCCATCACTTGGTTGGAAACGGTAAAAAGTTACCTCGATAAACGACTCGTGTGGGTTTTCATGCTGGGCTGCTCTAGCGGCTTTCCGTGGGTTCTTATCGGCTCAAACATGTCAGGTTGGCTAAAAGATGCCGGCTTGACCCTCTCCGCAATTGGCTATTTTGGTAGCGTTTTTGCGGTCTATGCGATCAACTTTCTGTGGGCACCTCTGGTTGACCGCGTGAAGCTGCCAGTCCTCTTTAGACTGCTGGGGCAAAGACGTAGCTGGATTTTCTTTTGTCAAAGTATCGTACTCGTCGCTACCCTATTTATTGCCGGCGTAAATCCAGCGGAAAACTTGGTGTTTGCGTCACTACTCGCCTTGTGTATTGCAACGGCTTCAGCGACACAAGACATCGCAATTGATGCTTTTCGTATTGATACTTTCCCAAAGTCAGAAGAGTCTAAACTGCCTCAAGCTTCTGCAATGGCGGTCATTGGCTGGTGGACAGGTTATTCACTACCGGGTTATTTAGCGTTTGTTAATGCTGATAGCGTCGGTTGGAATGGTGTGTATTACGGGATGGCGGTGATAGTCGGCATTCTAATGGTCTTTACGATTTTAGTCGGTGAACCGAAGACTCAACGCGAACAACTTCAGTCTGCCGCTGAACAACGACACAAAGAAGTGGTTGGTTCAAAAGTCGTAGCTTGGTTTACCGTGACTGTTGTAGAACCTTTCCTTGATTTCTTTAATCGCAATGGCGTCCGTGTCGCGATTACTCTGTTGCTGTTCGTTTTCCTATTTAAAATTGGCGAAGCGTTTTTGGGCAGGATGTCGATCGCGTTCTATAAAGATATTGGTTTTAGCAATGAACAAATTGGCTATTACTCCAAACTGATCGGTTGGGGAGCCACCATCTTCTTTACTTTTGTCGGAAGCATGTTCAACGTTAGGTTTGGTATTGTACGTGGATTAATGATCGGCGGTATTGCGATGTCTGCCAGTAACTTGATGTTTGCTTGGATTGCTTCGGTAGGCCCAAACGAGCACTTGTACTTAGCCACGATTATTGTCGATAACTTTACGACTGCTTTCTCAACTGTCGCTTTTGTTTCATTTTTGACGATTCTAACCGGGCAAGCATTTTCGGCAACTCAGTATGCGTTGCTTGCCTCTCTAGGAAACTTCGGACGGACGACTCTTGCTTCTTTCAGTGGCGAGCTAGTGGATTATCTCAATGATTGGAGCACATTCTTCGTGCTTACCGCTGTCATGGTCGTGCCAAGCTTGATTATGTTGTACTCGCTACGACATTACTTTGATGCTCTATTGGAAAAAGCACGTCACAAGCATTAACGAAACATATAAAAAACCACCGAATTCGGTGGTTTTTGTTTTGCGAGATATAAGATAAGAGGTCTATGGGTATAACCCTTTACCAAACATATTAAATATACGTGCCACGCCTTGAGTAAAGATCATCGGCTCAGTCAATACGGTTAAACACAAGCAGTCTTCTCCGGCCTTAGTGTAAGGGCTGTGCTTCACTGATGCGTCTCTAATCATCAAATCGCCCTCTTCATATTGGCCATCCTCGTCACTAAATCCACCATGTAGGATCAATGTAGACTCCAGGCCTTTGTGCGTATGTTGAGGGATTTGCACATCTTCCCCGATGTACATTAAGCTGACACGAGCGTCTTCCCCTAGATCAATCTGAGCACTGAAAACCTTGCCTCCGTAACTTCTCCATGACCCTACGAGATCAGAGAAACGCGCTAAGGTTTTAGGAAGAGCGAAGCTTTTTCCTGCCACATTAACAGCAGCAGAGTCGCGGATCACGATGTTATCAGTCGCTGGCTCCGCGTTGATGATGTCATTGAACATGTCGTCAAATTCAGAAACATACTCAGAAGGTATGTCACTTACGATGTTCGCTTGACTTGCTTCGACTTGGTTCACATAAGCTCGGCACTTGGTGCATGTTTCTAAATGGGTTGCGACCACAAGACCAGAAACTGCATCAATGCTTCCCGAAGCGTATGCTTCTAACAAGCTGTTATCTGGGTGTTTGTTCATAGTTGCTCCGTATGCATTGAATGCCTTAGCTTTTCTACTGCAAGCCTCAGCCTGGATTTTACGGTACCGAGGGGTATATCAAATAATTCCGCGACCTGTTGATGAGGTAACTCTTCAAGATATACCGCTTGTAAAACATCTCTCTGGTTTTTCGGTAATATATCTAAAAACTTAACCACCTGTTCTTTCAACATATCTTGTTCTGGTGAATAGTGATCAACAAGATCAGGTGGATAATACTCTGACGGCCAAATGTCATCAGAATGAATGTGTAATTCCTTACCTTTCTGTTTTCTCAGCAGATCAAAACAAAGGTTTCGGATTATGGTATATATCCAAGTCGATAACGCGCTCTTTTCACCATCATAGAGGTGCGCTTTCTGCCAAACTGTCGCCATGGTCTCTTGCACCATCTCCATAGCAACTTGCTCATTACCAACATGTTTGTAAGCGAATTGCTTCAGCTTGGGTGCGTAAAAACGGAATACAAAAGCGAACGCATCTTTGTCTCGATCCTTCACTTTATCCATGTAATCGTTCCAATCACTGCGCCCCAGTTTTTTCGGGCTATCACTCATCATAATCGGCCTTAATTTGTGGGAGGAGTCTCCTCCTCCCATTCGTCCTAATCGGTCACGTCATCGACCAACAAGTTGAAACCACCGTTGTTCCCATCATCAATGGCAACGACTTGGTACACAACACCGTTCATTACATTGACTGGTGCTGAGTCAACCGCAACAATACTTGGGTTACCAGCCACTGTTACCGTTACATAATATGTACCTTCAGCGACATATAATCCTTGTACGCTATTTTTATACGCAAAATTAGCAATAGTTGGATCACTTCCATCTATTCCTGCACTCGTAGTGAGGTAAATATCCACCATTTCCGCTATAGGATTAGCCGCCGCGTGTGTCACATTCAATGTCGCGCTAGTCGCCACAGCGCGTCTCATATCTTCAACAACCAGAGCTTCGATATCAATCGCTGGGCTAACAACACCGACTGCATAAACACTGTAATCCATTCCACCTGCAACCATTAACCCGTCAACATCTATGATCGGATTGGTTGTTGTGCCATCCACGTAAACGTCAATATCGTAAGCGCCAGCAGCAAGATCCAAATAACCACGAATCTCTTTGAACGCTAAGTCGGCAAGAGGAGCGAAGGCCGCCCCGTTAACGTTAACATCGACGACTGGCGCTCCATCGACAAGGTGTCCGACTCTTACTTCAGCTTGGCTGCCCATATCTTCAATTATAGAAGAGCCCGAACCGTCCAACACCAAGAGTTTGACAGGTGACGTGCTATTCGAATCTCCTGTGCCGATAGCGGCAATCGTCAAGTTGGAGTTAGCCGCAAGAGATACTTTGCCCGAGTCAAAAGCAACGCTGTCTCCTACGGCAAGTCGAACTTGATACTCACCAGCTGGGATGTTCAATACGTCGGTAGAAGCTTTGTAAGCAAGGTTAGTTATTGGAGTCGCGCTAGCAAGAGCAACACCTGGCTCAGTGACATAAAGATCAACAGCAGGAACGCCTGAAGCTGCATGAACAACTTGAACATCTAGACTATTGGCATCAGCCATTGAATCGGCGCTGCGAGTCACAACTAAAGGCTCAACTGGGTTTGGCGAACCATCGGCATCGCCAACAACGAACACGTTATAATTGAGGTCGGAATCAAGATCTAGTTCTGTTTTAGGTATTACGGTCGCGGTTTCATTACCTGGGAGCTGAACATCGACCTGAATCGAATTCATCCCCTCTCGCAATTTAACGTAGCCAGATCCCACACCATAATCAACATTCGTTAATGATGGTTTATCGTTGATCCACACATTTGCAAGCGGCGCATCAGAAGACGCGTGCACTGCTTGTAAATTGGAATACTCGATAGTGTCACTGTCGGAGCCACACGCCACCAGTCCTAATGCCGCCACCATAGTTAGCGCAGCTCTGCCAAATCCTTTCATATCCTTGCCTCTTTGTTAGTCGGGGCTTCTATGGCTTCTGTCAGAAATTGCAACGCAGGAATGCAGTTCTCTGCGCCAACGAGCTGTTCGAACAGATTGCAGTCTAAAGGAAGTAATTCAAGCCAGCGCTGGGTCACCCAAGCTGAGTCATCGTAAAAACGATGCTGGTAGAGGTTTCCAAGTTGAGGAAACTCTTCATAAACATGGGATAACTGCTGGCTTAAATAGAAGAAATCTGGTGAGTTGTCTGGATGTTGCCAATTGTCTAACCATTCGACCTCTGCATGGCGTAAGCCGTCCGCATCTGCACGAACTCGTTTGACAACAAAGCGTTTCTCACCAGCGACTGTAATACCAAGAAGACCATCACTGAGTGTTTCAAAATCAACGATCCTGACCAAAGTTCCGATAGATGAAACGTTACCCACGTCTTTAGGGTCACCTTCACTTCCTACTAGGCAAACTCCAAAACCCACATTTTGTAGGCTGCATTCCTTTACCATTCGCTTATATCGTGGCTCAAAAATGCGCAGATTCATTTTACCTTCAGGGAGTACAACTGAAGTGAGTGGGAATAACATGACTTCTTTCATTCAAACGTCCTCTTTGATTCACGGATACATACGAATCCCTTATCACTCCGATCACTAACGATTTATGTTGGTTAATCGACTGGCTTAAAAAGTCATAAAATCGCTCACGCAAACGATCCAAATCACACATTTATTGCAATAAAATGCAACAAACAAAAAGTTCCGTAAATAAAGATAATTTCGTGATGCAACTCACCAAAAACGTTTCATTTTGCACCCTTTATCACTTTCATTTGGGATTTTTATCGCTATTATTCCCGCCAATTGGAAAGCGCAGCACAGATTGCGTGTTCTGAATCATTACAAACATAGAGAGTCCCCTTATGCGTAAATCACTTTTAGCTCTTAGCCTTCTAGCGGCTACTTCAGCTCCAGTTATGGCGGCAGATTACTCTGACGGCGATATTCACAAAAACGATTACAAGTGGATGCAATTTAACCTAATGGGTGCATTTGACGAACTTCCAGGTGAGTCTTCACACGACTACCTAGAAATGGAATTCGGCGGCCGCTCTGGTATCTTCGACCTTTACGGCTACGTTGATGTATTCAACCTAACTTCTGATCCAGGTAGCGACAAAGCTGGCGCAGAGAAGATCTTTATGAAATTCGCTCCACGTATGTCTCTAGATGCGGTAACTGGTAAAGACCTATCTTTCGGTCCAGTTCAAGAGCTATACGTTGCAACTCTAATCGAGTGGGGTGGTAACTCTGGTGTTAACTCTCAAAAAATCGGTCTAGGTTCTGACGTAATGGTTCCTTGGTTTGGTAAAGTTGGTGTTAACCTATACGGCACTTACGACGGCAACAAAAAGGATTGGAACGGTTTCCAAATCTCGACTAACTGGTTCAAACCATTCTACTTCTTCGAGAACGGTTCATTCATTTCTTACCAAGGCTACATCGATTACCAATTCGGTATGGATGATGATGCTGGTAACAAGTTTGGTTCAACCGCGTCAAACGGTGGTGCAATGTTCAACGGTATCTACTGGCACTCAGACCGCTTCGCAGTGGGTTACGGTCTAAAAGGTTACAAAGACGTGTACGGTATCAAAGATACTGATGGGTTCAAGTCAACTGGCTTTGGCCACTACCTAGCTGTAACTTACAAGTTCTAATTGAACCACTAAGTTTGCTCAAAAATGGCGCCTTTCGGCGCCATTTTTATTTGCTTTCCTTTTTTCCCTCATTATCCTTGCAGCAAACCTTTTTAATGAGAGCGTTTGGTGAATATCCTTATCCTCGGTCCAGGTGCGGTGGGCTCACTCTGGGCAACAAAATTTAAGCTTGCCGGGCACAATGTTTCATTGTGGGGAAGAAGTTCTGAAAGCCAACAATCACTTCAGTTGGATGACACACCCGCAATCGTATTCAGTAATCAAGATATTTCCTCAGTAAATCAAGCAGATCTCATTTTGATCACGGTAAAAGCTTGGCAAATGGAAGACGCCATTCAGCCTTTACTGCCTCATATCAACGCAGACACGATTATCATGCCGATGCACAATGGTATGGGTACCGCCTCTGGCGTGGAGAAGGCTCTGCCAAACAATCCGATCGTGCTCGCCACAACGACGCACGGCGCATACAAACCAGATAACCAACACGTACTGCATACCGGTCACGGAACAACGCAAGTGGGTGGTTATAATGACAAAGGAATGCAGTGCGCTTTTCTGCAAGATGTTATGCATCATGCTCTTCCAGAGGCCATTTGGAATCCACACATCCAATCTGCGTTATGGACTAAGTTAGCAATTAACTGCGCGATTAACCCACTGACTGCGATTCAGCAGTGTAAGAATGGTGAGCTTGCGCAGCCCGAGTTTAAGATACAACTCGAAAGCATCACTCAAGAACTGGTTGAAGTAATGAGTAAAGAAGGTATTGCTATCGAGTTTCGCTCTCTTTTCGATACGGTAATGCAAGTGGTGAACGCCACAGCTGAGAACTATTCTTCAATGAGACAAGACGTATTCCATCAGCGTCGAACGGAAATTGATTTTATAACCGGATACTTGTTAAAGGCTGCCGAGAAACATCGCATCAATACGCCTGAGAATTTAAAACTTTACCAACGCATCAAACAAATAGAACAAAGCTGGACAGAACAATGAGTAAGAAAATCTTAGTGCCAATCGCTCCAGGCACCGAAGAAATGGAAGCCGTCACCGTTATCGACATGATGGTTCGCGCGGGTTATGACGTTACGGTAGCGAGTGCTGCTTTTGATGGCTCATTGACGATGAAAGCTTCTCGCGGAGTCACACTAACAGCCGATTGTAAACTGGTCGATATCGCTGATGATGAGTTTGACGCCATAGCGCTTTCTGGTGGTGTTGGTGGTGCAGAAATTTTTCGTGATAGTACGGTGATGATAGAAATCCTTAAGCAGCACATCTATGAGGGAAAATTGGTCGCAGCTATCTGCGCAGCACCGGCGTTGGTATTGCAACACCATGATCTTTTCCCACAATCACTGATGACCTGTCACCCGAGCTTTCAGTCACATATCCCGGAAGAGAAGTGGCGCAGCAAACGCGTGACCTTTGATATCAACCACAACCTGATCACTAGTCAAGGTCCGGGTACAGCTTTAGAGTTCGCGATGGAAGTAATCATTCAACTCTCAGGTAAAAAACACGCATGGTCAGTTGCTGAACCAATGATCCCTCTGCCTACTCTGCACTACCACAAGCTTGGTGAAGAATAATGTTTGACGTAAATGCTGTACGCGAGCAATTTCCTGCTCTAAACCAATCCGTCAACGATACGCCCTTAGTGTATTTAGATAGCGCAGCGACAACGCAAAAACCGCAATGTGTGATTGATGTCATCAGTCATTACTACAGTGCGCAAAATGCCAATGTTCACCGTGGCAGCCATAGTTTAACGGCTAATGCCACCAGCCAATTTGAAGCGGCACGAGAACGAGTGGCAAGCTTTATTGGTACAAACAGCTCTAAGGAAATCATTTGGACACGGGGCGCAACCGAAGCACTGAACTTAATTTCTCAAACCTACGCCCGTAGCACGTTACAACCAGGTGATGAGATATTAATTAGCGAGATGGAGCACCACGCCAACATCGTGCCCTGGCAAATCGTGGCAGAGCAAACGGGTGCTAAAGTCATTAAAGTTCCGATGACATCAGATTGTCAGTTCGACATCAGTGCATTTGAGGCGCTTCTGTCTGACCGCTGTAAAATTGTTGCTTGCGCACAAATAACCAACGTAACAGGCACACGCCAACCTATCGAAAAAATCACTGAACTGGCGCACAACGTTGGCGCGGTTGTTGTAGTTGATGGCGCGCAAGGCATCGTACATGAGCAACTTGATTTATCGACATCAGATATCGATTTCTACGTTTTCTCAGGTCACAAACTTTATGCACCAGCAGGCATTGGGGTTTTATACGGCAAGCTTGAACTTTTGGAAGCCATGCCACCATGGCACGGCGGCGGTAAAATGGTTGAACGCGTTTCTTTCGAAAAAACGACGTTTTCTGCACTTCCTGGAAAGTTTGAAGCGGGCACACCAAACGTTGCGGGCGCGATTGCTCTAGCGAAAGCCATTGAGTGGTACCAAGGTTTTGACCATCGCGAAGTAGAGACTCATCTCCATGCGCTTCAGGATAAGGCCTACCAAGCACTAAGCGCTTTGGATGACATTCATATTCTAGGCTATCAACCGAATGCCTCTGTACTGACGTTCGTCATGGACGGCGTTCATCACCAAGATATTGCGACGCTGCTCGATCAACAAGGCATTGCGGTACGAGCAGGACACCACTGCGCTCACCCATTGATGGATGCGCTAAATGTGAAAGGCACGGTTCGCGTTTCTTTTGGTATTTATAACACGGCTGAAGATGTGGATAGACTCATCGCCGCCGTAGAAAAAGCCGTCGACATGCTATAACGCCAACGGTTTGATTTGGAGTAACCAACAAGGTTACTCCATCTGCCTATCCAGAGTCGCCACGCAATTTCTGCCATTTCTTTTCGCAGCATAAAGCGCTTTATCTGCATGCGCATACAAACGTTTGGTGGTTTCATTTCTGCCTATTTCCACCACGCCTACACTCACCGTGACCGGAATTTCAATCTTTTCAAATTCGAACTGACAATTTTGAATGTGGGAACGTACTTCCTCTCCTACCTCTTTCGCCGCCGACAGAGAAGTTTCTGGCAAAATAATCGCAAACTCCTCCCCTCCGACTCTTGCAAAAATTTCGTCTTTGACGAGTAAGTGAGAAACCAAATCAGCTAAGGTCTCTAAGACATAATCCCCCGCATCATGACCACGTTTATCATTGATGACTTTAAAAAAGTCCAAATCAAACAATAACAACGCGGAGTGATAATCTGGAGCTTGGGATTTAATAACTTCTTCTGTGAGCTTTTCGAAAAAAACACGTCGATTGTAGATGTTGGTAAGAGCATCAATTTGGCTTTGATGGCGAAGAAGGGTTTCAACTCGGTGGCGATTGGAGATGTTGCGTGTAAGAATAAGGACAACGCGACGACCCCGGTATTTTATAGCGAGTGGGCAGATCTTGCCTTCGTAGTATAGGTCGCCTCTTGGTCCACTGTTGGCATCTATTCCCTGAATGCTGTCGGCGCACATCTTGTACTCGATCGTCACAATACTGTCTTGTTTCAGTGATCGACTGATCTGCTCGATAAACCAGCCGGCTTTATCTTTTTCAAGTACGCTGTGAAGTGTCTTACCTATCAAATTGCTTCCATCGTGATAGGCTTTTTTATCTGTTCCTCCAAAAACATCAATATAGATACCATCTTCACTCAGAATAAAAGTGGGGTCTGGCATTCCGGATAACACGTCTTGCGCATGTTCCAAGGTGAATTGCATATAGGGAGGTTCCTAGCATTTGTATCTAAGTAACCCAATCGCTTCCAAGTGTGTTTCCACATTGGGGAATAGGAGCGAATGGGGCATATGTCTATTATCTAATATAGACAAATTTTAAATACAATTGAGTTTATAAAAACCAAGTGGGCAATATAATGAACCAGGATCAATAGAATGGTTAATTAACGCTAAAATAGTCGACCATTTGCATATTTTTTATCCATATGCAAAAAATGTCTCAACTCAGATACAAAAAAGCGCCAAACAGCTAGGTTATTCGGCGTTTTTAAGAATTGGGAAAATGACTCGTTACACGGCGGTTTGCTTAATCTGCTCTACAATAGCTTTCAAGCCATTACCACGTGACGGGCTTAAATGGGAGACAAGCCCCAGTTGATCAAAATAAGCATCAATATCAAATGCTTGAATTTGATCGGCCGTTTTTCCGTCATAAGCCGCCATCACCAAGGCAATCAATCCACGGACGATACGCGCATCGGAGTCCGCACAAAAATGCCAAACGCCATCTTGCTCTTGGCTCACTAACCACACCAAGCTTTCACAACCCGAAACGGTAACTTGTTCTGATTTCAGCTCTTCTGGCATTTGTGGCAGCTTTTTACCCCACTGAATAACCTGACGGTAGCGATCTTCCCAGCCTTGAAATTGCTGCATAGTCGCTACAATGTCTTCGCTGGTGATATCTGTACCAAATGGAGAAACGGGAAAATCTGTCATGATGCGCTCTTCTTCTAGTTTACTTCTTATATTTTGAAATCAACTTCTCAACGATTCGCGATACCGCGACAAAGCCAAACGTTGCAGTTACAACAGTCGCCGCACCAAAACCGCTAGCACAATCCATACGTTTTGGGCCTTCCGCTGTCGACTTCACACCACACACTGAACCGTCTGCTTGAGGGTACTTCAGCTGCTCGGTTGAAAACACGCAATCAATACCAAACTTACGAGCCGGATTCTTAGGGAAGTTATGATGACGACGCAAGGTGTCTTTGATTTTCTTCGCTAGAGGATCTTGGATCGTTTTCGTTAAATCAGCGACCATGATCTGCGTTGGGTCAACCTGACCACCAGCGCCCCCCGTAGTGATCACTTTGATCTTGTTGCTGCGGCAATACGCCAACAAAGACGCCTTCGCTTTTACGCTGTCAATCGCATCTAGCACGTAATCAAACTCTTTGCTTAAGTACTCATGTTGATTGTCTGGCGTGATGAAATCATCAATCAGATTGACTTTACACTCTGGGTTGATCAATTTGACACGCTCGGCCATAACTTCAATTTTGCTTTGGCCAACGGTGCCCGTCATCGCATGAATTTGGCGGTTAATATTCGTGACACAAACATCATCCATATCAATCAGAGTCAACTCACCGATCCCAGTACGGGCCAGCGCTTCGACCGCCCATGAACCCACGCCACCAATACCAATAACACAAACGTGTGCAGCGCGAAGAATGTCCACTTCACTGTTGCCATAAAGACGACGAGTGCCGCCAAAGCGTTGATTGTAGCTGTCAGATGCTGGGGTATCGAGTTCACGCATATTGAAGTCCAGATGATCGATAGAAAAACAAAGAGTGCGATTTATACGCACTCTTTGATGAAATGTCTAGATAAGAGGCGGTTCCTCTTTCTTGGGTCGCTATTGTAGCTTTTCTGGCGGCAAAGCCCAAGGCGCTTGAGTTGGTGAGTTTTCCAGCCCAAGTTTCCAAACTCGACCAAAATGCTTGTAGTGCCCTGCTTCCGTTCCTGCTCTCGCACCAATGCCATGATACAGATCCAAATGGTTCTGTTTTACCGCACCACCAGTGTCTAAAACGATCAGCATTCGCAGTTGATGAGCACCGCTCCACGTACCATCCGCATTCAGCAATGGTACTTCCGCCAAGATTGGTGTGCCCATTGGTAAGATAGAACGGTCACCCGCGACCGCGGCCATTGGTAACAAAGGAATACCAGCCGATCCCGTTACTGGCGCTTCCGCTTTTGGCGCAAAGAAGACGTAAGAAGGGTTTTGCTCCAACAACTCGCGTACTGTTGCGTCGTCGTTGTCCATTACCCACTCTTTAATCGCTTTGAGAGACATTTTTTCACGCGGCACTTCACCACGTTCAATCAAAATGCGGCCAATACTAACGTAAGCTTTATTATTTTTCCCTGCGTACGCGAAGTACTCCAACGTATCATCATCTTCAAAATGCACATAGCCACTGCCCTGCACTTCCATCATAAACGGGTCAATACGGTTAGGCGCATAACCTAGCACTAAACCTTGGCCATCTAATGCCCCGTTGTAGATCTCCGCACGAGTCGGACAATCTGATGAGCAGTTTGGCTTGCCATAAACTGGGTACTTAAAAATGTCGTTTGGTGTATGACGCAGCTCCATCACGGGAGAAAAGTATCCGGTAAACAGCACATTACCTTTTTTATCACCACCACCCAATTGCGCGGCTTGAATGCCAAACGCACTCAACGCACTGGTATCTCCGCTCTGTTGCGCCCACTCACTTAATCGTTGATATAGCGGTTGGTATATCTTCGCCATGGATGGTGACTTTATCACCACTTGCTCAGCTTGCTTGTTAAATTCAGTAAAATCGCGTGGTTTGTTAGACTCAACTACGTCCACTTTATTGAGGATCTGAGGAAACTCACCATCAAGATATTGCTGAGCACGATCATTTTGTTGAGCACAGCCAAAGAGTAGGCTCAAAGAGATAATAGGAAGGAGTTTTTTTAACACGTGTCTTTTCCGTAAAAGAGAATAGCAAAAGGATGGCAAACAAATGCATACGGTGCAATTGAAAAGCAACGACAAAATGTTTCAACGCTAAGCCAATCCGTTTACTCGTTGTGAATTCATTCAGTTAATGCAACATGATAGCAGCGGAAGAATTACGGAATTGTCCGGATTATGTTTGAAAGTAAGATTTACTGATTGAGAGATGAAATTGTGATCATCCATGTGACTCACAGACGCAAGAGATCTCTGCTTAACAGACAAAGATAAAAACGACTATCTTACCGCAATCCTTGCACGCCCCTCTAAACGGAATACAGGTAGATAATGTGCATTAGCATCCAGCTTCATTTCTGCATGCTGCTTACCCACAAAATTGAAGTGCCGCTCATTTGAACCCACTCGATACGAAAACGAATCCCCATCGAATTCAAAACTGGTCGCCACTGTAGAACCATTTACGGTAACACCGCGCTCACTCAACACAAATTCTTCACGAGCATAAGGCGCAACATCTTGCTCAACCCAGCGACCATAAATAGTCGATTTGGGAATGGGCGGATTAATGGTTCGAGTAATCAAATCACTATACAGCATGCACACGACAACGGTTCCAACTATCGCTATAAGCATGAGAGAACGCTCTAGCCACTTACGAAGCATTGATTTAGATGACGTTTTTGACAAATTTGAAGCAGTGATCGCAGCATTCTTATTAACAGCAGAAGACATGAGGTTCACGTATTGAGGAAAGACGCCACCATTGTAACCTTCCCTCTTAACGGGACCAAGAACCTACCTCAATATGTTTGTGCTTTATTCCAAAATTTCACCTTGCCACCAAGTGAATAAAAAGGCATTATTTTAACATAATTAAACAAAGGAATGGCTGTAGTGAAAATTCGTAGTACTGCTCTCGTAAAAGGATTCCGTCAATCAACACCTTATGTCAATGCTCACCGCGGAAAAACCATGGTGATCATGCTGGGCGGAGAAGCCGTCGCACACAAAAATTTTGGCAATATTATTAATGATATCGCACTCATGCACAGCCTCGGAATCAAAGTCGTGGTGGTGTATGGTGCACGTCCTCAAATTAATCAGCTGCTAGAAAAACAAGACCTCACTACGCCTTACCACAAAAATATCCGCATTACGGATGAATCGGCTTTATCTGTTGTTATGCAAGCTGCCGGACAACTTCAGCTTGCGATTACTGCGCGCCTATCAATGAGCCTCAACAATACTCCGATGGCAGGTACCCAGCTCAATGTCGTTAGCGGAAACTACATCATTGCCCAACCACTCGGCGTTGATGATGGTGTGGACTATTGCCATAGTGGACGTATTCGCCGCATTGACACCGACGCGATTAATCGCACTCTTGATCAAGGTTCAATTGTTCTGCTAGGTCCCATTGCTAGCTCTGTGACTGGCGAGTGCTTCAATTTATTATCGGAAGAAGTCGCCACCCAACTAGCGATAAAGCTGGGTGCGGATAAGCTGATTGGTTTTTGCTCCGAACAAGGTGTCATTGATGACAACGGCAATGCTGTCGCCGAGTTACTACCAATTGAGGCGGAGCATGTCATCAAAACGCTTTCTGAAAATACGTCTCCTGACCTAGATTACAACACTGGAACACTGCGCTTTCTTAAAGGCTCTATTGCCGCTTGCCGTGCCGGAGTACCTCGTAGCCACTTGATCAGTTATAAAGTAGATGGCGCCTTAATTCAGGAGTTGTTCTCTTTCGACGGTATCGGTACCCAAGTTGTTATGGCGAGTGCTGAACAAGTGAGGCAAGCTAATATTGACGATATTGGCGGTATCTTAGACCTCATTCGCCCGTTAGAAGAACAAGGTGTACTGGTTAGGCGCTCTCGAGAACAGCTAGAGCAAGAGATTGGAAAATTTACCATCATCGAAAAAGACGGCTTGATTATTGGCTGTGCTGCCCTTTATCCATACCCAGAAGAGCGTAAAGCTGAGATGGCTTGCGTAGCGATTCACCCTGACTATCGTGATGGAAACCGAGGTTTGTTACTGCTCAACTACATGAAACATCGTTCTAAATCCGAAACCATTGATCAGATTTTTGTCCTCACGACACACAGTTTGCATTGGTTCAGAGAGCAAGGTTTTTACGAAGTCAGTGTCGACTATTTGCCTGGAGCCAAACAAGGGTTATATAACTTCCAGCGTAAGTCCAAAATCTTAGCGTTAGATTTATAGCTTAACCTTAAATCAGGGAGCGAAACTTAACGTTCCACTATACCAACTAACCTCAAAGGGCAGGATTTAGTTCATTAACGCTCAACCCTGCACATCGAGCTTGTTTAGGAACGAGTTTGTTGAGGAGTAAGGCCACACATAAACCCTACTCCGGACTAGCGGGTCATCATGTAAACCCAACTTAGAAATGCGCAAACCATTGCTTGATTTTTGTTCCAATTTTATCTTTTAAATATACATTTGGTTGGCTATACTCTGCTCGCTAGTGATTGGTTTTTAACCAATACGAATGGATCTAGGTGATGTAATTAGCCTTCACCCTAAAATACTGGGCAATTGAAAAACTAGTTAGCTCCGTATTGCACACCAAGGACAGTTGTTAATCTGACTTTAAATAAGCCGAGACGAGCACTGTTATGAGAACAATCATTTGTAATTCGCTTCAAAGCTTCTGGGATATGGCTGACAATCAGTTTTTAGAAGGCCTAGACGTCCACTGTGTTTTCCCCGTAAATGACGCTATCCGAGATTTTATTCTTGCTTATCAACAGCAATACAAAATACGCAGCGTGTCTTTTACCAATGCGTTTGCAAAACATGCATAAAAGAAGACCGAGCCATAAGCTCGGTCTTCTTGTTTTAGTTGGTAAGCCGCTTTACTAACCCACTCACGCGAGTGGTTTTCACCTTAATGCCTCGCTTCAGAACATTGAGCTCGGCGTAAAGAGCTAAACGCTTTTTCGCGCGGGTAATGCCTGTGTAAATCAACTCACGGGTTAATATCGGGCTAAAGTCTGGTGGCAAAATCATAAGGGTGTAATCAAATTCACTGCCTTGCGATTTATGGATGGTCATGGCGTAAGCCGTTTCATGTTCAGGTACTCGGCTTGGCAAGACCGATTTCACACTGCCGTCAGGTAACTCGAAAAAGACTTTCAAACGCGGTTCTTCTTCACTGTCATCTCGCATACAAATACCAATATCACCGTTATACAAACCTAAACCGTGATCATTACGCGTAACCATGACAGGTCTGCCGTGATACCAAATTTCATCCTGAACTTGAATTAACTTGCGCGCCGCAAGCGCTTTCTCGATGCGTTGGTTTAGCCCAGCCACACCGAAGTCACCTTCACGGATCGCGCACAGCAGTCGGCATTGGTTGAAGGTATCTAACACCGCTTTGGCTTTGTGCGTTAGCGACTCTGGCTCTCCGGTTTTAGGATCAGTTTCCTGTTGTCCAATGCGTTTGAGGTAACGACCGTATTCCTGCACCAACGTCTGCATCATTTGGTTGTAATGTTGACTACTTAGTGCGAAATGTTCGATATCGGAAAAGTCACGCGCCCAGACGTTATCTACGCTCGCAGCAGAACCGGAATTAACCGCTTTTGCCAACTGACCAATGCCTGAGCGAGCGTCAAATCGGTAGCTCTTTTGCAGCATACATAAACTATCAGCAATGCTAGATGCACTGTTACCCGTATGGGCTAAAGTATCGAAGCCCGTCAGTTTTGCGATGGCTGACGCCTGCTCTTTGCCATAACCCAACGCATGGAACGAACAGATATCACCCAACACTGCCCCTGCTTCAACTGAGGCAAGTTGATCTTTATCACCTAGCAAAATCAGCCGCGCATGTTTCGGTAAGGCATCGACCACTTTATACATCATTGGTAAATCGACCATCGACGCTTCGTCGATAACCAAAATATCCAAATGCAGTGGATTTTGCTTGTTGTGACGAAATTCTGCGCTATTAGGAATCGCACCCAGCAACCGATGTAAGGTACTCGATTCAGTCGGAATTTTGGCTTTTAGCTCCGGAGAAACTGGCAGCTCTTGCACCGCTTTACCAATGGACTCGGTTAATCGCGCCGCCGCTTTCCCCGTCGGGGCCACCAGCTTGATGGTTAGATTTTTCTCTTGCGTCGCCTGTTCAATCAAAGCAGCAAGCAATTTGGTTACTGTCGTCGTTTTACCCGTACCAGGGCCACCAGAAATCACAGCAAATCGACGAGTTAACGCAACCGCCGCCGCGACTTTTTGCCAGTTCACGCAAGCTGAGAGTGGCACGAGTTCATCCAGTATTTGCAAATCTTGAACCTTGCGCGCATTGCTAAGCACGGAATCAATGGCGTGCCAATCCAACGATTCGCTTGCGACCACATCAAGGTGGTCACACACCAATTGCTGACGCAACACTTGGTTGCTGCTTCCCGCTTCTACTGCTTTGCCCAACGCGTTAAACAGAAAATGGTATTGGCGTGCGAACAGATGGTTGAGCAACTCCGATAATCGCGCAAACTCTTGTGGTTGCAAGTTAACTGCGGCGCCCAGCTGATTGAGCTTTTCCGCCAGTGTCACTTCATAATGCCAATAGCGATGCAGATACAGACGCTCACCATCGAACATTAAAGGCAAGGCTTCTCCTTGCGCGCCGACCACGCTGGAATTTTGTAATACTTGAATCCAGTCTATGCCTTGCAACTGTGTGTTAAGCGCCAATGCCGACTCACCAAACAGCCCTAGATTACTGGCTAAATCCGTAGTTTGCCCTTGTGCATCGCACAGAGACAGACAGATATGTCCTTTACCAAGCTCACTACTGACAACACCAGCGATAAACGCCAGTGCTTGGCTGTCCGACTGTTCATCATGCGTTTGAGAATCAATAAAACAGGCGAATTGGTAGTCGAGCTGACGAATAGCACCTTTGTGCGCCAAGCGTTCCAACACTACCAATAGGCTATCTTGGTCAGAATGAAGATTGTGATTTGTCGTCATTAAAGTAGCTCCATCTGCCCGGCTTGAGTTGAGCGCGTTTCAAGTACTTGACCATCAATCAAACGATCCATCTCTTGTAAGAACTCGAAAGTTGGTTTCGCGGCAAAAATGCCGTGGTCACTCTGCCCATCCATGCCGCGCAAGAACAAGTAATACACGCCACCAAAGTGCTGTTCATAATCATAATTGGCCAATCGGCTGCGTAGGAAACGATGCAGGGCTAACGCATAAATCTGGTACTGCAAATCGTAGCGGTGATCTGCCATCGCCGATTTCAGAGCCTCACCATGATAGTGCGTCACATCGTCGCCAAGATGATTCGATTTCCAGTCAAGCACGTAGTATTTACCTTGATGTTCAAACACCAAGTCGATAAAACCTTTGAGCATGCCTTGCACGGTTTGGAAACCTAAATCCCCCGCTTTCGCCGACAACGGATCGTGACGTTGAATGACTCGGTTTAACGCCGGTGCAGACAAAACTTCAATCGGCAGCAAAAATTCCATCTCCACCAAACGTTGCGACGGTGCTTTTTGATTCAGCAGCAAAGACTTACCATCCAACGGCGTTGCGAGTACGGTATCAATCAATTGCTGTAAAATAGGTAGCCACTCTTCATCGAGCTGTTCGCTTTCCATCAAGCCAAGGATGATTTGTGTATTCTCTTCCGTAGTGGCTGGCTGAGTAAATTCAACTTCCTCAAACAAGCTGTGCAGGAACGTACCCGGACGCGCACCACGAGGGAAGGTAAAAATAGAGCGCTCTGGCTCCACCAAATCCGCTTCGTCTTGCTCTTCAGATGAGTCGATATCAAAACCCGTAATCTCAATCGTGGCATCATGCTCGGCGTGATGAGAGCCTTGCTTGACCAAGCCAGAATAACTGGTGATGCGCCAGTTTCTATCGATAGGGTTTTGCAGCTCTTTCGCGCTAAGATCGTGTATTTCTTCTTGTGGCGCTACGTACTTCTCTTCGAGTTGCTGCGGCGGATCGGCCACAACGACACAATCAAGCTCGTCTTGTTGCTTTGTTAAACCTTGTTGCAAATCGTTAATGCCACCTTCTTGACCATTTTGAATCAAATAGCCAATCGCACTGCGGTGTACACCAGTTGGCTCTTTGGTCGAACGGCCATTGCGCAAAGGTGAGGCACCGATAAAACACGCATACACAGCTCGCGTTAGTGCTACGTATATCAAGCGTAAGTCTTCCGCCAAACGCTCTTTATCCGCTTGCTTCATGGACGCATCGTTGCCAGTAATATCCAGTACCGTGCGGTCATTGGCTGCATCGTAATATTTGGCTTCACTGGCTTCTCGATAGCTGAACACAAACGGCAGAAATACGAGGTCATACTCCAAGCCTTTTGATTTGTGAATAGTTACGATCTGCACTAAGTTACGTTCCGATTCTAAACGTTGGATTTGGTCATCACTGCCACCCAAACCGTTTTCCGCATCACTGATAGACTGAGCGAGCCAACGCAGTAGACCGTGATCGCTGTCCAGTTCATTACTGGCTTGTTGAAGCAGTTCACCGATGTGCATTAAATCGGTAAGCACTCGCTCACCATTTTCACCCTGTGAACTCGCGCCTTCTTCTAGTAATCGCTCGGCAATATGGCGTTTGCTGATCACCGCCCGCAGCATCGGCAGCACACCACGCTGAACCCAAAGTTTGCGATATTCTTTGAATTCGTTTACGGCGTTTTCCCACACAATTTCATCGTTATTAAGCGCATCCAAACTTGCTGCATCGAGGGCAAACAGCTCAGAGGCAAGACTTGCACGCAGCGCACGATCATTTTCTGGAGTCAGCACCGCTTGCAGCAAACGCTGTAAATCCTGCGCCACTGAACTGGTAAACACACTGTCTCGGTTAGACAGGTACACGCTGGCAATGCCTTGGTTTGCCAGGGCTTGTTTGACCATTCGACCTTCACTACCTGTTCGAACCAACACCGCGATATCGCCCGCTTGAACCGCTTTCTGATTTTCGCCATTCACCAGACACGCTTGCCCCTGTTGAGCCTGCGTCAAAATGGTTTGGATTTGGCTTGCGGTCGCCTCTGCCATTCGAGTCAAATACTCGCCTTTTGGTAGCGGTTTATCGTCCGCTTCTTGCAACCAATAAGTCAGCGCTGGTTGCTTTTGGCCACCCATAGTCCAAATGCGTTTTTCGGCATTGGGACTGTACTTAACGGGTAAGAACGGAATATCCGAATCGTAGATAAATGGACTGTCTGGCAAAGCAAATACTTGGTTTACCGCCTGCACCATATCTGCGCTAGAACGCCAGTTGGTTCCTAACGTGTAGTGGGCACTTACTTGGTTACGCGCTTTGATATAAGTGAAAATGTCTGCGCCACGAAAGCCATAAATCGCCTGCTTGGGGTCCCCGATCATAAACAAACCACATTCCGGGTTGTTCAGATAAATACGGCTGAAAATACTGTATTGAAGCGGGTCGGTATCTTGGAACTCGTCAATCATTGCGACAGGATACAAAGTACGAATACGCGCCGCTAAAAGCTCGCTTTCGTCCGTATCGATAGAAGCAGAAAGTTGTGTCAGCAAATCATCGAAAGAGAGCCACTGTTTTTGATTTTTCGCGTTGGCCAGCATCACACGACAATGCTCAATCGCATGAGCAAGCAGTGGCGCTTTTAAGCTGATTGGGTTAGCAAGAAATGTTTCAATGGCTTCAAATACCGCGTGCTGCGGCGCACTGCCTTTCGGTGTTTTTTCCAACAAGACGTTTTGCGCGAATTTCTCCAGCTTGTCTGGATAATCGTAACCTGTGGTTTCCGTTGCTGCCCAAGCGTTTACCGCCTCCAACCACGTCGGCAGAGACTTTTTGGTGTAGCTGCGTTTGCTAATATCTGAATCTGAAATCAGCGTCAAGAAGTCATCTTGGCTTTCTCGCCACTGTGCTTTTAATTCATCAATTTTTTTCAGATTTTCAGTATGAAGATCAGCCAAACTGCCTTTCATTGCCGGAACAGAAAGGCTTAACGGCGCACCAGTTAAGTAATTGCTGATGTCAGACAACAACGCAGATGGAGAGCCCCATAGCTGGCGAATTTCTC
The DNA here is from genome assembly GCF_033340055.1 of Vibrio sp. 1580. Taxonomy (NCBI): domain Bacteria; kingdom Pseudomonadati; phylum Pseudomonadota; class Gammaproteobacteria; order Vibrionales; family Vibrionaceae; genus Vibrio; species Vibrio sp. 1580. Next base: position 264,947 of record NZ_JAWOVT010000005.1, on the reverse strand, counting down.
CAGCCAAAGTAAATGGCAACGGGTAGAAATTGCGGCGCCAGTAATCGGCTACAACTTGCGCTTTTAGGTGACTTTCATCGGTCACAAACTCGTTATTAAATCGGCTGCCAGATTCAAACGCATTTTGCGTTAGCATACGTTGGCAAAAACCGTGAATGGTGTAGACTGCCGCCTCGTCCATCTGACGCTCTGCCTGCAATAAAATTTCTGCGGCTTGCTTGTGATCGTCAAACTCATTAAGCAAAGGTTGGATCACCGGATCGGAACTCTGTCCACGCGCAAACGCGATTCGCGCATCATGGATTCTTGCCCTGATACGATCGCGTAATTCCGCAGTTGCCGCTTCGGTAAAGGTTACGACCAGAATTTGGTCGACCGTAAGCGGTACGCGATGTCGAGTTTCCGCGCTGCCGTGACCAAGCAAAAGGCGCAGATATAAACCTGCAATAGTGAAGGTTTTACCTGTACCTGCTGATGCCTCGATTAACCTCGCACCATGCAGAGGAAACGTCATCGGTTCTAGTGGCGTTGGTTGAGGTTGCTCTGTGCGGTCTAATGTATGTAGAGGACACTCTGCACCTGACATTTGATCCATAACGCTGAATCTCTCCGGATTATTTACTAGGACGTATCACCTAATAAATGTGATCTATAGTTAAAAATTCTATTAATATGTTTAACAAGTTGGATAATTTAGAGCTTTGTGAGATCTTTCTCACGGTTATCCATAAGACGTACCGTTAGTATGCGCCCCACGAGATAAGCCAAACCTTTTGGCGGCACAACTCAAATGAATTAAACAAAAGTATCATGGTCCCTCTGACCTTGTGGCCGTACAGCGAACGCCCTACAAAAAATAATGATTTTCTGGCGGCCACCCTACTCTTCCTTCTCTTTATCCAACTGTCTTTATTACGCTTTTACGTCATCAGCGTCTTGAACCGCTAAGCGCGCACCTTGCAAAACTAATGCTGTCAGCAAACGAACTTCTGAGGCCAACTCATCATTCCAAGCAGGCCAAATTCGAGAGATGTACGCATTATTGCCTTCGCCCGGGCTCATGAAGCCATCATTGAATGCGTCAGCCATTTTCTTCAAAGATTTCTCTTCGTCATCTACCCACTGACCGCGACTAAAGCCCGCTTCAACACAAGCCAACGCCGTTTTCGGGAAATAAGGCAAAGGCTTAGTCATGCCTTCGAAGAATAAGCGAACTAATTCAGTCAGTAGCTGTTTGGCATACTGAGCATCGGCAATTTCTGGGTAGATCAAATGCAGCGCGCCTTCTTTACGATCGTAACCAATGATGTGGGTTTTCTTAGCATGACCCGACGCCGACATGGCAAGGTGATCGATCCACGCAGCAAGGTAATCCTGCGAGCGAATCTTACCGCTTCGATAGCGAATCAAACCGGATTGGTAGCATTGAGTTAGCCAACCTGTTAGGCGAACGTTTTTCTCTTCGCCTTCATTTCGCTCAAACAAGGAATCAAACGTCAGGTCGATTTCCAAATCGTCTTGAGGCGCACCAGATAAAAACGCCAGTTTATCCACCAGCTCTTCCGCCTGAACTCGGTTGGTTTCAAACTCGATATCACCAAACGCCCCCACCGGCAGTTTGCCTTGCGCGCGCTGTTGACTCATAAAGTGTTTAAGCACCTCTGTTGTTTTCTCTGGCTGCATCAATGTCGTTTCAAGCAAGGTTTCTAACAGCTCATCACGCATTTGATAGCTTTCCAAACCACCTAAAACAAAGGGTTCGTCGTCTTCCATCACCGGTAGCGGCGGTTCAAAGATTACTTTTAAACGACGATTGAAAAAATACTGCACAGGTAAGCGCCAGAAACGTTGCAACTCTACTAAGTCGAGCTCAAGTGGGAACGTCGCTCCTAACAGATAGTCGTCTAATGCCCGATTAAAATCACGACGAACATAGCCTTGCGATTGACTACTTTGAGTCAATGCCGCTGGAATCCACTCTTTCGCGTAGCTGGCGTGCATGCCTTGGAACGCACTTGGGCTAAACGGCACCATGGCGTGGGTATTCACCAACGCATTTAATAAGTTGTCGCCAGACTCATCAACGGGCAACGCTTCATCACCACTTAAACAATAGTTCTGGTGGCAGTATTCCATCAGCTCAGAAACCAGAACCGAAGGCACTCGCTCGGTATTGTCTTGGATTGAACGGCCAACATAACTGATGTAGAGCGTTTGCTGTGCCGATAACATTGCTTCGAGGAATAGGTAACGGTCATCATCTCGGCGCGAACGGTCGCCCGGTTTGGTTCTTCCCGTCATCAAGTCAAAGCCTTCTGGCGGCATGGAGCGTGGGTACACGCCGTCATTCATCCCCAGTAGGCAAACGGTTCTAAACGGAATAGAGCGCATCGGCATCAGGGTACAAAAGTTCACTTGACCAGCCAGGAAGCGCTGGCTGACTCGTGTGCCAGATAATTTGTTTTGAAGGTATTGGCTGATGATCGACGGAGATAACGCATCATCAAATGCGGCATCAGCTAATTGCTCTTTGAGTTGGCTGAGCGTATCGCGAATGGATTTGAGCGCCATTTCTCCTTCTAACTCAACTGAGAAGAAGTCATCCAGCAGTGAAACCAAAGTCTCTCGCCAACCATCAATAGTCTGAACATGAGAAAGTTTGCTTCGATAAGTGCTAATTTGTTGAATAAAGTGTGCCAACTTGCCCGCCAGCTCTGCGCCCATGCCTTGCACTTCGTTGTACGGAGATAAACTGCCTTGCTCGGTTTCAAACAAACCTGCGGATTCTGGCATCGCGTAGCCAAGCAACATGCGTTGAATACCAAATTGCCATGTGTTTTGACGGGTTTCCGGCAGTTCAAATTCGCGTCCGGTATTGGCATCCAACCCCCAGCGAATCCCCGATTCCTCAACCCATTGTTTGGCTTGTAAGAAATCATCTTCGCTGAGTTCAAAACGCTTTAATATCGCCGGAGTTTCCAAAAGTTCGAGTAGTTCTGATGCCAAACAGCGCGTATTGGGTAAGTTCACCAACTGCATAAATGCGGCCAGAATTGGGCTCTCTTGATCGGCGGTTCGGTCAGAAATCGAATAGGGAATAAAACGCTCACCCGGTGCGTTACCAAAGACCGCCTGAATCGCAGGGCTGTAAGCGTTGATGTCCGCGACCATCACGATAATATCGCGCGGTTTTAACGTTGAGTCAGCATCGAACATCGCCAATAGTTGATCATGCAGCACTTCCACTTCACGCATCGGGCTGTGACAAGCGTGTAGGCTCAGTGATTTATCACCCAAGCTAACCACTTGTTTGTGATGACTGTTTTCAATCTGTTGGTCATCTTGATGTTCTTCAAGATTGAGAATATCCGCTTGCAATTGATGGAGCAGACTGTCGCGCTCAACATCAACAAAGGCTTCAATTTCATGAGATTCCAGCTGAGACAACAGATACATATTGTCGCGCCCGAGTTTACCCATGGACGCCAACAGACTGTTTCCGACCACATCGGTGTGCAGCTCATCGATCACATTATCTTCCAGTGATCCTTTCAGTTGCTCAGTTTCACCTTGCACTTCCGAGTGATCGTCCTGCCACACAACGTGCTGACGATGTTTCGCCGCCAAACGAGCCAGATATTTGCGATCTCGAACTTCACCCCAGTAATAACGACAAGGGTTAGTGAACATCAGATGCACGTCGATGTGTTCGCCAATTGCTTTTAGCGCATCCATATAGCGAGGCGGCAACGAAGAAATGCCAAAAACAAACAAACGCTTGGGTAAATGGTCAAAATTGCCGTTAAAACTCGCTAACGTGTCGATAAAGTGCTCATAAAGGTTGGCACGGTGATATGGAGACTGCCCTAACGACACAGTGTGATCATACAACGCTTGCCATAAGATCGGCTGCCACGGATGCTCATCTTCCAACTCTGCCACACTCTTCCCGGCTTCCCAACTTGCGATCCATTCCGGACGATACACCAAGTAACCATCGAAAATATCGGCAATTTTCTCAGCCAGCTGATACAGCTTAGAGTGGTCACTGTCATCTTTGAGGTACTGCGCTAACGGCGAAAACACCTCTTGGTTGAGAAGCCCCGGAAGCAAATGCATCAACTTCCACGTCATCGCTTCTTTGTTAAACGCACTGCGTTTTGGCACGTCTGGCAATACCTGCGTAAACATTTCCCAAATGAAAGTCGCAGGGAGCGGAAAATCAATGTTCGCGGCAACACCAAACTCTTTGGCCAATTCCATTTTTAGCCACTGGGACATGCCTGGACTTTGAACCAGAATTTGTTCTTTTTCGAACGGGTTTTCCAGCGGACTGATTCGAATCAGTTCGACAAGGAGTGATTTAAGAACGTCAACTTGGTTGGAGTGATAAACAGTAAACAAATTGGGAATACCGAGCGCCGATTGAAACTGTTAGCTAGCTTAGCACAGCCCTATTTAAACCCGCAGTGATCTCGCGTTCGGAAAAAACAAAAGGTTATATATCACTCAAATAGAGTATGAATCTTCTGAATTTTCACATGTCAATCAAGTCTGACACTTCCATACAAAATGTGACATTCGTCGCAACTATTCCATAATAAAAAACACTGTTTTATACTCTTGCTACCTATAATTTATAAATATATAAAAAGTATGTTTCGCAAACTGTCTTCCAACAGCGCTTGGCTGATTGCTTTTTTTGCTTGCTTTACAGTGTACCTGTCGATCGCTTGTTATCCTTTTGTGTTGTCTAACAATCAGAATGAACCACTAACCTTGTTGCAAGGTTACTATTTGGTTTCGACTCAATATGGCTGGCTGGGCTTGATCGCTCTTCCATTTATGTTGTTGAGTTTATTGCTCTCTTTTCTACCGACTCGAGCATTCAAAGGCATCGTGATCGCTATCGCGATCTGTCTATTGATTATGTTTAAAGTCGATATCCTCGTTTTTCAGCAATACAAACTTCACATCAACGCTCTATTAATCCGTATGTTTTTCGAAGGTGGTGATGATGTCTTCGATATTTCGTGGATGAGTTGGCTAATCTTCATCAGTGAAATTGCCGTTCTGGTGATCGGGCTCGCTTGTACCGTTTGGGTAAGTAATCAACTGGCACAAAGCCGAGCTAAGTTCGTTTTGATCAGCGTCTGGTTTGCTGTATTGCTTAGCACGCAGATGATTCATGCGTACAAAAACGCACTTTACGACGATGAAGTCAGTCAGTTTTCGAATAACTGGCCACTTTACTACCCGCTGACGGCTCGTAAATTTATTTACAAACACGACCTAGTGGATGAGAACATTGCATCGAAGAACCGCGTAGAGTTAACCAACATTGAACGTAGCTCACTCAACTACCCGCTTGCGCCGATTCAAGTGCAAAGCAAAGAGAAACAGCCCAATGTTTTGTTTATCTTGGTTGACGCGTGGCGCTACAGTGATGCGACGCCGGAAGTCATGCCAAATGTCAGCAAGTTCGCCGAAAAAACGGTGAATTTCACACAACATATGAGCGGCGGCAACTCAACTCAAGCGGGTATTTTCAGCCTGTTTTACAGCTTGCCAGCGACCTACTGGGAAAGCTTTTACGCAAGTCAACGCTCTCCTGTGTTTATGGATACGCTGCAAGCAGAAGGCTACCGCATGGGCATTTTTGGCTCAGCACCGCTCACCAGCCCGCCACTTTCTCGCACGGTATTCAAAAAAGTGTCGGACTTGACCCTGAAACAAACTGGAGAAACAGCTGTCGAGCGCGATCAGCAGATAACAGACAAGTTCATCGAGTTCCAAAAGCAGGACAGCGACAAGCCGTACTTTGGTTTTCTGTTCTACGATGCCGCCCACGGCACGGTGTTTCCTGAACCTGAATTTGCGAAATTCAAACCATACTGGGAACGCGTTGACCACATTTTGCTCAACAACGATTTTGACGCTTCGCTTTACCACAATCGATACAAGAACTCGTTGTACTACATCGACAGCTTGATTGGTGATGTGCTGAAAAATGTCGACTTAGACAACACCATTGTGGTGATTTCATCAGATCATGGTGAAGAGTTTAACGACCATAAGATGAACTATTGGGGCCACACGGGTAACTACAGTGACGTTCAAGTACATGTGCCTCTTTACGTGTACATGCCAAATCGTCAGCCAGAGCAAGTTGATTACCGCACGACCCATTTTGACGTCGTGCCAACCATGATGAATACGCTGTTTGACGTTCAAGGCACAACGAGTTCATACAGCGTTGGTCATAACTTGTTTGATAGCTCTGCCTCTCGCGATTGGTATATTGCAGGCAGCTACTACAACTATGCATTGGTCGGCAAAGAACTGATGCTTGTGGTCAACCCTGGCGGGCACTCTCAGCAACTGAATCGCCAGTTAAAAGTCGAGAAAGAACAGAAAATTCCTGTCGATATCATTCGTCATTCTCTGGATGAGATGTCGCGATTTTACAAAAAAGGCTAGTGTCCAACATCGACGCCGATTGAAATAAAAAAGCCTCTTGGTTGTAAGACCAAGAGGCTTTTTCCTATCTGCTATTTAAGCGTGATGAGCGTGCATCAAGCGTGGCTGAATCAACAAGTTGTTGATGTATTGTAAGGCCACATAAGAGACAACAAATGTTGCCACAATCAACTCAAGACTAGCTAAGCCTCGCACTTGTTGAACATAGTGCGCAGCCAATCCTTGCAACTCCATCCAATTCGCCATTTTAAACAGCGCCGTCGCACCGATCACCATCGGGAAAGTGAACGCCGCATAGCCTGGGCTAAATGGCAGTCTAAGCAATTTAAAGAATGCGAGGTAAATGATGGCTGTCATCAATACCGCGATACCAAATAGCATAGCGATGATCACTGGTGATGGTGTCGCAGTGACCGTTAAGTACCCTGCCAATGATAGACTTGCTGGTGCCGCCATAATTGCCATTGTTGGTTTCGCTGCATCCGGAATTTCATGGGTAAACATGAAACGGTAAATCATCATCGGCAACATGATCGCGTACGCCACCATACCAAACATCAATGCACCTTGTGCCACTGGTGCTAACATCGGGTTGCCAGAGAAAGACACATCCGCAACGATGATACCCACAGGCGGTACAAACCAACTAGGAACCATGTGGTGCAATTCAAAATCTTTGGCGCGATGGTAAACAAAGCTCACCAAGAATACGATGTGCAAAACCACCGCAATCAGCCAAAGCGCATCGCCAGCTAATGGGTAAAAATGACCGAGAGAGTTCGATACCACCATAGTGCCCATCGCAAATGTCGGAACCACGCTGCCCACAACCGGATGAGCAAGATCTTGTCTCAATAGATGATTATGTAGCAAAAACTTGGTTGCCAATATAGCCAACAATATGCTCGCGATACCCGCACTAATCCACTGTCCGTAGCCATGTAATTCGGCGAAGTTCTCCCAACTCCAGCCCAAGCTTGCAATACCAAGAGCCAAACCCGCCATTGGAGTTGGTGCTCCCATTACTTTTGCTTTTGTTCTTTGAATCATGATGACCTCAACCAGACTCACTCTTGATGGGACGTATAATACGCTTGCACTTCGTTCCGATATATCTAATTATTTAAAACAAACGTTCAGAATTACTTAACGGTGGGGTATGGCAAGTCACATTTCTCTTAAACAACTGAAAGTGTTTACGACGATCACGCAGCACAAAACGCTCACAGCGGCTTCTGATAGTCTCTTTTTATCGAAAGCCGCAGTGAGCATGGCACTCTCAGAATTAGAAAAGCAGATCGGCCATCACTTATTTGATCGTGTTAATAACCGACTGATTTTGAACCAAGAAGGTCAAAAACTACTGCCACTGGCGGATGAATTACTCAACCGAGCCAAGGACATCGAGAGCATTTTCGATGGTGACCAAGCGCTATCGGGCCAACTTCGCATTGGTGCCAGCGACACCATTGGCAACCAAGTCGCGCCCTATTTGCTTAGCGAATTTCGTCAGCAAACGAACCATCGTTCTCAAAGTCTGTTCATTTCTAACTCCGCACAAATCTGCGACATGCTGACCGATTACGAGTTAGACATAGCCCTCATTGAAGGCAAAACACTTCACCCTGAATTGCAGTCTACCCAGTTTAGCGAAGATGAAATGTGCGTGATTTGCGCGCCCAATTCCCCAGCCGCGCACGAAGGGCCAGTAAACTTAACCGAGCTAGAAAACAGTGAATGGATATTGCGAGAGGCAGGATCTGGTTCACGCGAATTTTTTATGCGCGTTGTCGCGCCGCGCTTGGAACATTGGCATGAAGCTTTTCAGCTCAATACCACCGAAGCGTTGATCAACTCAGTATCGGCAGGGTTAGGCTTGGGCTGTTTGTCACGTTTGTCTGCAGAACCTGCTATTCGTGACGGCCGCGTAAAACTGCTCGACATGCCTTTAGATATGAAACGTCGCTTCTGGTTACTGGTTCATAAAGAGAAATATCAAAGCCCATTGCTCAGAACGTTTATCGAATTTTGCCAAGATTGGGAGCGACCAACAAACCTTCCTTTGGCGGACAAATCCGCAAAGTGAAACCAAGATAGTTTAAATGCTAGTCAGTTAGTTGTACGTGTCTCTCATTCTGAGGCTTGTCGCTAGACTTGATTGGTCAAAAACTGTATAAAAAGCCAGTATCAATACACCAAATTAGGGGACCAACCATGGCTGTAATCGTCAAGTACGTGGTAGAACGCAATGGAGAAGAGAAAATGACTTTTACCTCTAAAGCGGAAGCTGACGCATACGACAAAATGCTGGATATGGCAGACGAGTTATTCTCACTGCTGGGTAAAAGTGAACTTCTAGAAGACGAAGGTAAGCAAGAAGATCTTGCAATGTTCCTTGCGCAAAACAAAGAAGAAGTGCTTTATGCTCTTGGTGCAAAACGTAAACCTGCACCAAAAAAAGCAAAGAAGCTTGAAGCTGTTGAAGAAGATAGCGAGCAAGAAGACGCTGCATAAGCCTCTCATTTGTTTAGAAAAAGCGTCGCATTATGCGGCGTTTTTTTATTCCTTCCGTTTATCTCCATATATCTCTGAGAATATAAAGAACCGATTTAATATCCCAAATTGCTCTAAATTTCATGTTGCAGATTAGTGTGACTTAGATCTAGTCTAAATGGGTTCGGTGATGGGGTGCCACCGGAATCGAAAGATTCGAACCGCTTTTACAGCTAATGACTCCTACAGAAACGAAAACAGGTCAGCCCTGTTGGAAATGCTTTACCAATGTTGTTAAAGCAAGAGTTCTGTAGTGAGCAATTCAACTCTTCTCCAACCCCGCTCCTGTTTTCTCAAAAAATAAAAATACACTGGGAAAACATTATGCAATATTCACACGAAATCCAATCAATGTGCCCGATTCAACGCGGCGATCTTCATGCATCTGCACCGATCCCTGTTGAAGGCGCAATGATCAATCCAAAAGACGTTATCGCGATTTCTGGTCTTAGCCACGGCGTTGGCGCTTGTGCTCCTCAACAAGGCGCAGCAAAACTGACCCTTAACGTCAAAAACGGCATCATCGAAGAAGCTTTGATCGAAACGATCGGCTGTTCAGGCATGACTCAATCAGCCGCGATGGCCGCAGAAATCCTAACAGGCAAAACCATTCTTGAAGCACTGAATACCGACTTGGTATGTGATGCTATTAACGTCGCGATGCGCGAAATCTTCCTTCAATTTGTTTACGGTCGTACTCAATCCGCTTTCTCTGAAGGCGGCTTGGAAATTGGTGCGGCACTGGAAGACCTTGGTCAAACTCAACGTAGCCAAGTGGGTACTAGCTACTCAACTAAAGCAAAAGGCGTACGTTACATGGAGTTGGCTGAAGGCTACGTAACAAAACTCGCGTTAGACGAAAACAAAGAAGTGATTGGTTACCAATATCTCAACCTAGGCAAGATGATGAAAGCCATCAACGAAGGCGTATCTGCGGCAGAAGCCGCAAACAAAGCAACGGGGACTTACGGTCGTTTTGACGAAGCCGTAACTACTATCAACCCACGCCAACAATAATGCCACCAAGAGGAAAGAGATTATGAACACTCCAATTACTGAATCTGTACGTCGCACATTAGACGAAATGCAACTTTCTTCTCTGGAAGAGGCTTACCAATACTGTATGGATCGTGGTATCGACCCTAAAGCGCTAGTGATGGACACTCAACCTATCGCGTTTGAAAGCGCTGCCGATGCCTACACGCTAGGCACTGCTTTGGCGATTTTCCGCGTAGCAAAAACAGCTGAAGAAGCTGCAAACATCATCGGTGAAGGCCTTCAAGCCTGCACAAAACCAGGCAGCGTCGCAGAACAACGCCGAGTGGGTATCGGTCACGGTGCATTGGCGGCTCGTCTATTGAATGAAGAAAGTGGCTGTTTCGCTTTCCTTGCGGGCCATGAGTCATTCGCAGCGGCAGAAGGCGCTATCAAAATCGCATTGAACGTGAACAAGTCACGAAAAAATCCGTTGAAAGTTATCCTAAATGGCTTGGGTAAAGACGCCGCTTACCTAATCTCACGCATCAATGGTTTCACTTACGTACGCACTCAGTACAACTACCAAACTGGTGAGTTAGTGGAAGTAGAACGTCGCCGTTTCTCCCAAGGTCCACGTGGTGAGATCCTTTGCTACGGTGCAGACGATGTGCGTGAAGGCGTGGCTATCATGCATAAAGAACAAGTGGATGTGAGCATCACTGGTAACTCAACCAACCCGACTCGCTTCCAACACCCTGTAGCAGGCATCTACAAAGCAGAACGTAACCGTGAAGGCATGCCTTACTTCTCTGTGGCATCAGGTGGTGGTACTGGTCGTACTCTACACCCAGACAACGTGGCGGCAGGTCCTGCCTCTTACGGCATGACAGATACCTTGGGTCGCATGCACGCCGATGCGCAATTCGCGGGTAGCTCTTCAGTACCAGCACACGTAGCGATGATGGGCTTCATCGGTATGGGCAACAATCCAATGGTAGGGGCAACGGTTGCACTTGCAGTAGAGGTCGGTGAGCTAAGCCTCTAAGTCGATTTATCGCTTTACTATCCAAAGTCAGTAAATCCAACAAACCCAGTGTAGGGGGAGTGACTTCGGTCCTCCCCTTATTTTTTTGCGATGCTCCCTTCTCCCACTTCACTGTGTCTCTGCCCAAAATCGGCCTGATAAGGCTTTTGCGACACATTTCTCATCAGACAAACATATCTCTAAAAAGACAAAAGGTATCCATCTACGGACTTTCTCCATTTCCCCTCTTTAAACTCCCCAACACTCTCTTTATGATGACCGACAACTTAATTATTTCTTGTCAGTGAACAGACGAGACACAAGACTCAACACATGGAGATCAACTATGGCTTTCTTCTCTCTAGCCTTTGGTACGGCAACTAAAAACCGCGACGGCAAAATCATCGAAGCGTTTTTCCCAAACCCAGTTCTTAACCCAAGCGAAGCGCTTGTTAACGCACTAGCAGCAGTAGCAGGTTATGAGCAAGGCAACCAAGCTATCGAGATCTCTGCAGCACAAAGCGCAGAACTGGCAGCAGCATTTGAAGCAAACGGCGATGCGGCAAACGCTTCTTTCGCAGCAAAAGCAGCAGAATCAGCACAACCACTTGTACTGGTTATCCTTGCCACTGACGAGCAGCCACAAAGTGTTGCTGAAGGCTTCCTAAAACTTCAACTTATCTCTAACCGTCTAGTTAAGCCACACGGCACAGTACTAGACGGGATCTTCGGTCTACTGCACAACATCGCATGGACTAACGAAGGTCCAATCGATCTACCTGAACTAGCAGAGCGTCAAATCGAAGCTCGCCTAGCGGGTCGTGCACTAAGCGTAGATTGCGTAGACAAGTTCCCTAAAATGGTGGACTACGTGGTACCAACTGGCGTTCGTATCGCTGATACTTCTCGCGTACGTCTTGGCGCACACGTTGGCGAAGGCACAACAGTAATGCACGAAGGCTTCATCAACTTCAACGCGGGTACAACAGGCGTGAGCATGGTTGAAGGTCGTATCTCTGCTGGCGTAGTGGTTGGTAACGGCTCTGACATCGGCGGCGGCGCATCTATCATGGGCACACTATCTGGCGGCGGTAAAGTTGTAGTTTCTATCGGTGAAAACTCGCTACTAGGCGCAAACGCAGGTCTTGGTTTCCCAATGGGTGACCGTTGTACTATCGAATCAGGTCTATACGTAACCGCTGGCTCTAAAGTGCGCATGCTAGATTCTGCAGGCCAAGAAGTAGAAGTAGTGAAAGCACGCGATCTTGCAGGTGTTTCTGACCTACTGTTCCGTCGTAACTCTGTAACAGGTCAAATCGAGTGTCTTGCTAACAAGAGCGCGGTTGAACTGAACAGCGAACTGCATAAAAACAACTAATTCATTCGTGAATTAGCCCTACGAAAAATCCCCCAGCAGGAAACTGTTGGGGGATTTTTTAGCTTACAGCAAAATGCGTGATTACTGATTTAAAAAGCTGACCGCTTTATCTGGGAAATCAGTAAACAAACCATCCACTTTTACTTGGTTGTAGTACACATCCATCATGCCTTCAAAGCTGTCAGTGTACGCTGGAATGCGTCCTGGATCGGCGCGGAACGTGTATGGATGCACTTGCAAGCCAGCGTCTTTTGCAGCCTTCATCAACGGCTTGATGATGATATTATCTTTGGTTGACTTATCATCCACCAGCATCGGCTTCCAAGGTCCAATTCCTTCCGCGTAACTCGCTACTTTCTTCATTCCGTCGGCTTCGAACATCCAGTCATAACTGTATGGTGTTGCCTTGTCGCCTTTGTACACCATAGTTTCGTTCCAGTCCGTGTAAGCCATAAGCTGAACGAGCTTTAAGTCCATGTCCATTGCAGGCATGAGTTCACTGTTGATGCGTTGAAGTTCATTCGCGTCAAAACACTGAAGGTAGACTTTGTCGTCTTGAGAGCCGTAACCGTACTGCTTCAAGACTTTAAGTACTGCTTTAGAAATGTCCTTACCTTCATGACGATGGAACCAAGGCGCTTTAATTTCTGGGTAAATACCGATGTCATAACCCAGCGTTTTGTTTAAGCCTTGGATCAGCTCAATCTCTTCAGCAAACGTCGGCACGGTGAAATCAGATTTCCACATAGGGAATCGGGTTGGATAGCCCGCTACTTTGTTGCCTTTGTCATCGATATTAAAGCCTTCAGTTACTCGCAAGGATTTGATTTCCGCCAGAGTGAAATCAATCGCATAATAACGACCATCTTTACGTGCACGATCAGGAAAACGCTCCGCAACATCCGTTACGCGATCGAGATAATGGTCATGCAACACGACCAACTGGTCATCTTTCGTCATTACCACATCTTGCTCTATGTAGTCAGGTTTCATTGCGTAAGCAAGTGCTTTGGCTTCTAGCGTGTGCTCAGGCAAGTAGCCCGATGCACCACGATGCGCAATGACAAGCGGCTTCGCAATCGCACCAGCAGAGAGGCTAAGTGCTAAAAAAGTAAGACATACTGACTTTGTTTTCATTGTTATTTCCTTGATAAAGCGAAGAGGCAGTATTCCACTGCCTCTTTAAATAAATATTACGCTAGCGCTTCCTTCTCGCGCTCTTTTTGCTCGTGGTGCGCACGTTCACCTAAGAAGGCGTACATCAAACACACGATAGAAGTAATACAAGAACCCACTAAGATGATAAAGCCACCATCCCAGCCAAAGTGGTCTACGGTGTAGCCCAAAATCGCGTTTGCGGCAACTGCCCCACCCAGGTATCCAAACAAACCAGTAAGACCAGCGGCAGTACCTGCGGCTTTCTTCGGAGCGAGTTCAAGTGCGTACAAACCGATCAGCATAACCGGACCATAGATTAGGAAGCCAATTGCAATAAGCGCCATCATATCTACTGTTGGGTTGCCTGCAGGGTTAAACCAATAAACCATCACTGCAACTGTCACTAACACCATAAATAAGATACCAGCAGGTGCACGACGACCTTTGAACAATTTGTCAGAGATCCAACCACACAATAGTGTTCCTGGAATGCCAGCCCATTCGTATAAGAAATAAGCCCATGACGATTTATCTACCGAGAAATCCTTCGCTTCTTTTAGGTAAACAGGTGCCCAGTCCAGTACGCCGTAACGAATTAGGTAAACAAATGCGTTTGCAATTGCAATCGACCAAAGAAGTTTGTTGTTGAAGACGTATTTGAAGAAGATTTCCTTCGCTGTCATTTCTTGTTCATGGGACTTGTCATAGTCATCTGGGTAATCGTCTTTGTATTCTTCAATAGGAGGCAGACCACAAGACTGAGGGGTATCGCGAACCGTCATCCAAACAAACACAGCAACCAACGTGGCGAAAAATGCAGGAACATAAAATGCAGTGCGCCAATCATCATTAAATGCCCACAGGCCAAGAATAAATAGTGGACCAATCAAACCGCCACCCACGTTGTGCGCCACGTTCCAAACCGAAACGATCTCACCACGCTCTTTACGTGACCACCAGTGCACCATGGTTCGGCCACAAGCAGGCCACCCCATCCCTTGGAACCAACCGTTTAAGAAAAGCAAAATGAACATCGCAGTGACGCTACCAGTCGCCCATGGCATAAAGCCAAAGCAAAACATCACTAATGCAGACATCAATAGGCCGCCACTAAGGAAATAGCGAGGGTTGGAGCGGTCTGAAACGCTGCCCATTAGAAACTTAGAGAGACCATATGCAATGGAAACAGCTGCCAAGGCGACACCTAAGTCTCCGCGGCTAAAGCCTTGCTCGATAAGATAAGGCATCGCCAAACTGAAGTTTTTACGAACTAGATAGTAACCGGCGTAGCCAACAAAGATACCGATAAAGAGTTGCCAACGGAGGCGAGAGTAGGTGCTATCGATGCTGCCAGGGGACAGACGATCAATGTGCGCCTTAGGTTTGAATATTCCAAACATAGGAACCTCATTATTTTGTATGCGATGGTAAAAACACAAAAGGAGCGAACGAAACAAAATAAATCTTCGTTCGAAAGTTCATGAATTGTATGGAGTTAGGATTTTATTTCTGTGACAAATGTTGCACATGGATTAAATATAAGTAAATACAGTAAATTATATGAGCATTAATTAGATCATCGTTCAACTTTACTCAAGATTCGTTAATATGAAACTGATGTTCAAACCTCTCACTTGAGCATTCCAATTCGAAACCTTTGAAACAAAGGCTCGAATTAGAACATAAACTAACCGTAAAAAGGGCGATT
This sequence comes from Vibrio sp. 1580, assembly GCF_033340055.1. Lineage (NCBI taxonomy): Bacteria > Pseudomonadati > Pseudomonadota > Gammaproteobacteria > Vibrionales > Vibrionaceae > Vibrio > Vibrio sp. 1580. The sequence goes on along the minus strand of NZ_JAWOVT010000005.1, from coordinate 249,668 downwards.
TACGCCTGCCCTACTCGCTCCGAACCAACTAATAACTAAAAAGCTGAAAAACGATCACGTTTAGCATCAAACGAAATAAAAAAAACAATTTTTATTTGAATACAAGCCGAAGCAATGATTCACAAACACAAGACATTAACAGCGTTTATTCTCTTATCAACTCATCCTATTGGTACCAATGGGATGACGATTTTTTCTAAAAGTCCAAACATGACAGCGTATTTTTTATATCACTGCTATCCCTTGATACATTTGACATTCCGCTACTCCTTTAGGGTTAATTGCTACACAAGTTCTGTGCAATAAGTCTCCAAGCACGTAGCAGCTTCACAAAACTCCTCTTACCAGTTGTGCATTCTTTTTCACATCGGTAATTTGAGCGCTCTCAACACTGGCCTCGTGACAAATAAATTATTTTCGTTGTGTTCTTTTCCGGTTAAAAGATGCGCCATTTAACAAAAACGAAGACTTTGATTAACAAATTTATGCTCAAACGCTCATTTTTAACGCTCGTTTGTTTTCGCAAACGTTTATATATGCACAATAGTATCGTGCTAGACAGGCAAAAATGATCAAAGGACTTTTAACATGACAACGAACAAACACCCCTCTCTGCTTGGAGAATGTTTGGCCGAGTTTATCGGTACAGGACTACTTATTTTCTTCGGCGTAGGCTGTGTTGCAGCCTTAGTTCTAACAGGAGCATCATTTGGACAATGGGAAATCAGTATTGTATGGGGCTTCGGTGTCGCCATCGCTATTTACTGTACGGCTGGCGTCTCTGGTGCACACATCAACCCTGCCGTTACCATCGCACTTGCTATGTTCCATGGTTTTGATAAGGCGAAAGTGGTGCCATACATTATCGCTCAAATGCTTGGGGCATTCTGTTCTGCTGCATTGGTATACAGCTTATACAGCAACCTTTTCACCGACTACGAAATCGCTCATAACTTCGTTCGCAGCAGCCAAGATGCACTAGCAACTGCTGGTATCTTCTCAACCTATCCGCATGCCTCCCTCTCTTTCTTTGGTGCTTTTGCTGTGGAATTCGTTATCACTGCTGTGCTGATGTTTGCGATTCTGGCTCTGGGCGATGAAAATAACGGCGCGGCACGTGGCGCAATGAACCCTCTATTGATCGGTATTTTGATTGCCGTCATCGGTGGTTCACTTGGCCCACTAACAGGCTTTGCGATGAACCCTGCTCGTGACTTTGGACCGAAGCTGTTCGCTTACTTCGCAGGCTGGGATTACGCTCTGACAGGTGCTAAAGACATTCCTTACTTTATCGTGCCTTTACTTGCTCCGATTGCAGGTGCGTGTTTTGGTGGTTGGTTGTATCCAAAAGCGATTGCCGCTTACCTTCCACAACAAGGTCACGGTTGCACGATTCCAAACCAATGTGAGACGGAAGAAGAAACAGAAGAAGCTAGAGCTTAAAACTGACGTAACTCGAACATTTACTAAAATATAAATAACGAAACAAAAGGATTCTTACCATGACTGAGCAAAAATACATTGTTGCCCTAGACCAAGGTACAACAAGCTCTCGCGCAGTGATTCTTGATCACGATGCGAACATCGTAAGCGTCGCGCAACGCGAATTTACTCAGATTTATCCAGAAGCTGGTTGGGTTGAACATGATCCAATGGAGATCTGGGCAACACAAAGCTCTACCTTAGTAGAAGCTCTAGCTAAGTCTGGCATCCGTAGCGACCAATTAGCGGCTATCGGTATTACTAACCAGCGTGAAACGACCATCGTCTGGAATAAAGAAACAGGTAAACCCGTTTACAATGCGATAGTATGGCAATGTCGCCGTACTGCTGATATCTGTGAAGATTTAAAAGCACGCGGTCTCGAAAACTATGTACGTGACAACACTGGTTTGGTGCTTGACCCTTACTTCTCCGGTACCAAAGTTAAATGGATTCTGGACAATGTTGAAGGCGCACGAGAAGACGCAGAAGCAGGCAAGCTGTTGTTTGGTACTGTCGATACTTGGTTAGTTTGGAAGATGACTCAAGGTCGCGTTCACGTAACCGACTACACCAACGCATCACGTACCATGCTGTTTAACATCAACGATCTATGTTGGGATCAAAAAATGTTAGATGAGCTTGGCATCCCAGCATCTATGATGCCAGAAGTGAAGCGCTCATCGGAAATTTACGGTAAAACCAACATCGGTGGTAAAGGCGGTACTCGTATTCCTATTTCTGGAATCGCAGGTGACCAACAAGCGGCGCTTTACGGCCAAATGTGTGTTGAAGCGGGTCAAGCGAAAAACACTTACGGTACGGGTTGTTTCTTGCTAATGAATACGGGCCAAGAAAAAGTCACTTCGACACATGGTCTTCTAACAACTTTGGCTTGTGGTCCTGCAGGCGAACCAGCTTATGCACTTGAAGGTGCCGTATTCATGGGTGGAGCTTCTATCCAATGGCTACGTGATGAATTAAAAATCCTAAACGGTGCAGAAGACTCTGAATACTTCGCGACAAAAGTGGATACATCAAACGGCGTTTATGTCGTGCCTGCATTTACTGGTTTAGGCGCACCATACTGGGATGCCTACGCACGTGGCACGATTGTCGGCCTTACTCGCGGCGTGAATTCAAACCATATCATCCGTGCAACATTAGAAGGCATCGCTTATCAAACTCGTGACGTACTGGATGCGATGCAAGCTGACTCAGGCATTAAGCTTGCGAACCTTCGCGTCGATGGTGGTGCAGTAGCGAACAACTTCCTCATGCAATTCCAATCCGATGTATTGAACACAGAAGTACACCGCCCTCAAGTAACTGAGGTTACCGCTCTTGGTGCAGCCTACCTTGCCGGCCTTGCCGTTGGTTACTGGGATAGCATTGATGAGTTGCAGAATAAAGCGGTACTTGATCGCACCTTTGAGCCACACGATGATGAAGAAAAACGCAATCGTCGTTACAAGGGCTGGAAACGTGCAGTGAAATGTGCACAAACCTGGTCTGAACTTCACGACGAAGAAGATTAATCTCATCTCCATAAGAAAAAAAGAGCGCCATTTGTGCGCTCTTTTTGCGCTTTATCCCCGATTCCTGAACTCGCTTACTTCTCACAACGAGCAAATTCGAGCACAATAGAGCTTCGAATTTGAAGCATTGGCCGTTACCAATGCACAAGGGAGTGGTAAGTGAAGCAAATACCTCGACACCAGCAGATTGTTGAGCTGGTGAAAAAACAAGGCTATGTCAGCACGGATGAGTTGGTAGAAAGATTCAATGTCAGCCCACAAACCATCCGACGCGATCTCAATGAACTCGCCGATGACAACAAAATTCGTCGTTATCACGGTGGAGCCACTATTCCTCTCAGTTCTGAAAACACATCTTACAACACGCGTAAAGCGCTCAACTTCAATGAAAAAGATGTCATTGCAGACGAGGTAGTCAAACACATTCCAGATGGTGCCACACTATTCATCGATATTGGCACTACACCAGAAGCAGTTGCGCGAGCGCTCAATAAAAACCATAAACAGTTGCGTGTTGTCACCAACAACATCAATGTTGCGACCATTCTTTTCCCTAACCCTGAAATCAAAGTCATTTTGGCGGGTGGAGAAGTCCGCAGCAGAGACGGCGGTATTGTTGGCGAGGCTACCCTCGATTTCGTTAAACAGTTCCGTCTCGACTTTGGTATTCTCGGCATTAGCGGTATCGACTTCGATGGCTCGCTATTAGACTTTGATTACCACGAAGTCCGGGTCAAACAAGCGATCATTGACAATAGCCGTAGTGTATTTCTGGCCGTAGACCACACCAAGTTCGGGCGCAATGCTATGGTGAAACTAGGCAATATTGCACAGCTCAACATGATCTTTACCAATAAGCAGCCACCAGAAGAAATCTTGTCAATTTTGAAGGAAGCTTCTATCCCACTTGAAGTGGTTGAAGCTAACGAATCAAACTCCGAAAACGAGTAACGTCAATCGTATAATTTCCCCTCAAATGACCTCTGTCTTAATTAGACAGAGGTTTTTTTGTGTCTAAATCACACAAAACGCTCACAAACGAAAATAATAGATGATCACAAACGAAACCTGAGCTAGGATTACATTATGTTCTAAAATGCTCGTTCGCTCACCAAGAGGTCAAATTTATGAGTATACAAAATAATGCTTCCACTACTAGCTCATCCACTACCTTAGACTTGATCGTAATCGGTGGCGGCATTAACGGAGCTGGTATTGCAGCAGACGCAGCTGGCCGAGGTTTGAGTGTTGGCTTATATGAAGCAAATGACTTCGCATCTGCGACTTCTTCAGCAAGTTCTAAACTGATACACGGCGGTTTACGCTACCTTGAACACTACGAGTTTCGTTTAGTTTCGGAAGCGCTCGCAGAGCGTGAGGTTATTCTTCGTAAAGCACCACACGTCGCATTACCAATGCGTTTCCGTTTACCGCATCGCCCATTCCTACGCCCAGCTTGGATGATTCGTTGTGGCCTTTTCCTTTACGATAACTTGGGTAAACGTACGACGCTGCAAGGCAGTAAAACCGTCAACCTTGCGAAATCTGGCTTGCTAAAACCAGAGATGAAAACGGGTTTCGAATACTCTGACTGTTGGGTTGATGATGCACGTTTAGTATTACTGAACGTTCTTGCGGCTCGCGAAAACCATGCTGAAGTACGTAACTACTGCCGCGTGGAAAAAGCACACCGTGAAGGTGGTATCTGGCACGTTACTATTCACGATGTGATGACAGACCAACGTTTCGAACGTAAAGCGAAAGCGTTAGTCAATGCTGCGGGGCCTTGGGTAAAACAGTTCTTTGATGATGGATTAGAGCAAGCCTCTCCTCGTAACATTCGCTTAATCAAAGGCTCGCACATCGTTGTTCCTCGTATCCACAACGAACCGCAAGCCTACATCCTTCAAAACAAAGACAATCGCATCGTATTTATGATTCCTTACTTAGATAAGTTCTCAATCATTGGTACAACAGATGTGGAATACAAAGGTGACCCACGCGAAGTATCGATCTCAGATGACGAAGTCGATTACCTCATTGATATCGTAAACCAACACTTTGTCCACCAGTTGACTCGCGAAGATGTAGTTTGGACATACAGCGGTGTTCGTCCTTTATGTGACGATGAATCTGACTCTCCGCAAGCAATCACACGAGACTACACGCTAGAGCTCGATGCGGAATACGACCATGCACCTCTGCTTTCTGTTTTTGGTGGTAAGTTAACGACCTACCGTAAGTTAGGTGAAGCAGCAATGAAGAAACTTGCTCCGTTCCTACCTGAAATGGGTAAAGACTGGACGGCCAACCAAACCCTTCCTGGTGGTAACTTCAGCTGTAGTCGTGAACAATTAGCTAAACAAATTCACGCTAAATACACCTGGGCGCCAGAAGCATTGATTCTTCGTTATGTCACACAGTTTGGTACCCACACCTGGAACTTAATGGAAGGCACAACAAGTGAAGCTGACTTAGGACAAACGTTCTCGGCACAAGCAGGTGGTGTTTACCAACGTGAGATCGATTACTTAATGAACCATGAAATGGCAATGACCGATGAAGACATTTTATGGCGCCGTACTAAGCTTGGTCTTTACATGAACGAGGAAGAAAAACAGGCCTTAACGGACTATTTAAAGAAAAAGCTACAACAGAAAGTGGTTAATCTTTCTCAAGTTGGCTAACAGCTCCCCTCCCTCCCTCCCCCACAATAAAGCCTGCTTAGTTGCAGGCTTTTTGTTTTGTTGTTTAAGCACAACACCTTGGTGCGCTCCACTCGATTGCAAATAAGAACAACTATTCATAGACATTTGGCGTTAAATACAATCATACTCATTTGAAAAATAATGCATCAATGACTTCAGAGTACCGTACTCAGAGTATTGCCTCTGTATGGCAATGCAATTCTCGCGAAAGAAGTATCTTGAGGTTATTTTGGTATCGGCTCAAACAAGGAAAAGAAAATGGGTTTTATGATTGAACATTGGGACTTCTCAACCCCAGAAGCAACTCAACAATCCACCACGGCAGAGCAAATTCAAGCTAAGCATTGGTACCATTGCGAACGGCTGCATCCTGATATTCGTGGTTGGCTGGAGCAGAACCAAGTGCCTCGTGCAACGGTTGATCATCTATTAGCCGACGAAAGCCGACCATCTTTCCATCCTTTAGATGACGAGAACTTCATGTTGATTTTACGAGGCGTCAATATGAACGGCAATGCATCACCAGAAGATATGCTTAGTATTCGAATTCTCTACTTTCAAGGCGCACTCATTTCAACTCGTAAAATTCCATCACGCGCGATCATGGAGATTCGCCAAGCATTAGCGGAACACAAAGGCCCAAAAAGTCTTGCCAGTTTACTTCATCAGATCATTGAAGGATTAAACAGTAAAATAGACATTTACCTTGATACAATTGAAGAAACACTAAACCAGTTCGACGTGAATGATGAATCGACGTACAAACATATGGCGACTCAAAAAGCATTGATTTCTATCAAGCGTTTTATTCGCCCTCAGCAGTACGCTATCCGTGATCTTGTGGAGTCAGAATCAGAATTGATTGCTTTGAGACCTCATCAATATCGCTTCGCACACAATAATATTACGCGCATAAATGAAACACTTGAGTTTTATCTTGGAGAAGTGGCGCTTTTCCAAGAAGAGATCAAACATCATCGTGATGAGAAAACCAATAAAAACAGTTACCTGTTTACTTTGGTAGCAACGATTTTTCTACCAACCAGCTTCTTAACAGGTTTACTCGGCATCAATGTTGGTGGAATGCCAGGTGTGGAATCCACCATGGCATTCACCTGGTTCTGCATCGCCTTAATTGTCATTTTTGGTCTAGAGTGGTGGCTATTTAAACGCTTGGGGCTCACGAATAAAGCGGACGACGAAGACGAATAAACACTAAACCTATAAAGAACAAAAACCAAAAGAGGAGCACGCGGCTCCTCTTTTCTCTACTCACATTAGAATCTTATCCGGGGTGACCATCCACACGAGGGGTCACAAGCATCACACCAAAGCGCCACACAAATAGCCCAAACGCAACAATCCATAATCCGCCGCTGATATCAATCCACAGTATCATGTTCGCTGGATCAAAGATCACGGCGAAACTGCGAACCAAAGCTGCCGCGGTAATCGCTGCAAACGCAAGGCTCATGTTTGGCCCTTTGTAGATCATGCGACCAGTATGTCCCATCGTCACCCGTGTAATCATCGCTAAAATCAAACCGCCTAACGCACCTATCGCAAACAGGTGAATGAGGTTATGGCTGGCAAATGCATCTCCCCAGACGCCTCGCAAAATTAAGCTTAGTGGTAAACACAAATACGCAGCATGCAGCGACCACACTAAAGGCTCGCTCAGGGTTAACCAAGGTTTCCAGCGAACAAAACGCACCAACTGAGCAACACCTGCAAATAGCATCAAAGGACTACCTAGTTCTGCAAACGTCACAGGGAAAAAGCTCAGCACAAATAGCATTACCAATGGCAAGTTCGCGAACCACTCTAACCAAGCCAATGGTTGCGCTTTTTCGAAATTAAATCGACGCGCAGTAAAAAATGGAATCACACGTCCGCCCATCACTGACAACAGCAAGGTAAACCACCACAGCATTGCTTGCCACACCGCTGAAGAGCTAAAGGGCGGCATACCTTTTATCGTTGCGTAGCTTGCAAAGTTCGCAAAGATGGCCAAAAGAAACAGTGGAACGAAAAACAAATTACGCCAACCTTTGGCTCGATACACACGAATGCCCACCTCATAGGCGACAAACAGTAAAAATACCGCTTCGATACTGCTGGTTAACCATAACGGTGCTTGTGTCCAAAGCAATATGCGGGGCACTAACCACAAGCCAAATAAAGCCAGAAGCATGTAATGCTTGGTACCATTAATGCCAGTCCAGTTTTGTACCGCGGTCAGTACAAAGCCAACTACGATTGCCATCGAAAAACCGAACAACATTTCATGTACGTGCCACCATAATGCCGGTACAGCTAATGCGTTTGGCTGTCCGCTCTGGAACATCCACACCCACAACGCGATCGCAACAATGGCGTAAATCGACCCAAACAGAAAAAACGGCCGAAAGCCTAATCGCAGCCATGCGGGGATTTTTTCTTCCACTTTTTTATCGGTGATATTCAGCATTATCTTGCCCTCAAGCGTCTCTTGATGCTGGTTGACTCAACTACAATATTAATGCTACCACAAACATGCATAAAAAATACATGTTTATAATTAAGATTATACTTAAGAGGTAAAGTTGTGCTTCAGAGGCGGGTTAGGTATAAACGGTGAGAGACACAACCATCAGTTAAGGGATGCAACGAAGATGTACATATTTGGCTATGGCAGTTTGATTAATTCTGCGTCACGTAAGTTAACCGGACAAACGGGAGAAGCCATTCCCGTCATTGCTCATGGACTGGTGCGCTACTGGGGGAAGATTGACGACAGCTACAGCCTCTCTCCATTAGTGGTGAACCAAGGCGATGGACAGGTTAATGGCGTTTTACTCGAAGTGAATAAAGAAGCGCTCGCAGAATTCGACCGCCGTGAGCGAGGTTATCATCGTATTCAACTTCAGCCAGATCAAATCGAAACAGATGCGAGTTTTAACCAAGAACATGACATTTGGGTTTACGTAAAAGACGAGCCACTACCACCATGCGCAAAGAGCCCAATCATGCAAAGTTATGTTGATACCGTGCTGGCAGGTTGCTTGGAAATTTCCCACGCGTTTGCAGAGCATTTTGTGCGTCACACCATTGGCTGGCAACACGCGAAAGAAAATGACCGCCATCAACCCAAATATGGCAACCTTGCAGGCGTACAAGATCACCATTATGAGTTGATTGATAATCTGATCAAAAAAGGAGCCTAACGGCTCCTTTTTAGTATCTATGTTTTGCTTACGCGAGCTTAAAACTTGTAATCAACACCAACGTACAGGCTGTCAAAATCAAAATCTTCGCTGCCACCGTTTTCGGCATCAATACTTACCGAAGAAGCACGGTAGCCACCAGATACAACCAAACCTGAAGCAAACTCATAACCAGCCTCAACACCGTAGTTAAAGCCTACATCACGACCATCATCGGTAACAGTGCTAGATGATTTCACTTCATAAGAAACACTCATTACACCAAGGCCAGCAATCGCACCAACATAGAAGCCTGTACCTGCAAATTGGTATTTAGGCTTCGCATTGAAATTGAACGCAGAAGCATCAACACTAAATTTAACCGGCCACCCCATGTAAGAAAATGTTTCTTCAAAGTCGCCAAAGTATATGTACTCACCTTCAAAAGCTAGTTTGAAGTTTTCTGAATATTGCAGCTCTTTACCTACAGCAAGGCTAAGACCTGTCGCAGAAAAATCTTTTGACAAGCTTTTAACTTTAAGATCTGAATTTACCAAATCAGCACCAACATACCAGTTACCTTTTGCTTGAACTGACGCTGAAGCAACCACTGCACCTAAAGCCAATAATGGCAATACTTTTTTCATTATAATTTCCCAATTTTTCATACTGTTAGACAGCTTTTAAAAGCGCGGAGATTATAAATAGAGTTGAATACTTTCCTATTGATTTGTTTATAAAATGAGACACAAAACATAAACATGAACAATAAAACGTTTGCTTGATTAAACTCTAAACAGCTCGACTCCTATTAAGTACTAGAGTTACCACAAGTAGCAAGTTTCCAAACCAGTCGCGTTTTTCAGTATTTTTACAGCAATATAATCCTTACGTTTACGGCTTTATTTATTACTCAATAGAGTCTATTTCATGAAAACAAGTTGGCTTGATATGATGATTTAAAGTGTTTAGGACTGTCTTACTAAAGGTTTGTGCATATCTAAGTAGCTGTTTAAAATAGTCAGATTATTGAGCTCACACTTGGGCAGTGCCAACGGGAAATTTACATGGCAAAGCTAAAAGATATCGCCATTGAAGCAGGCGTCTCACTTGCAACCGTATCGCGGGTTTTGAACAACGACCCAACGTTGAGCGTTAAAGAAGAAACCAAATACCGCATTTTGGAAATTGCAGAAAAACTGGAGTACCGCACCAGTAGCTCGAAGAAAGGCATCAAAGAAGTTAAGCAAAAACATCACTTTTTAGCCTTATATAACTACAAACAAGAAACAGAGGTGAATGACCCTTACTACTTATCAATTCGTCATGGGATTGAAACGCAATGCGACAAATTAGGTATTACGCTAACCAATTGCTATAACAGTGAAATTGATGTTGAAACGAAAAAGATAACAGGTGTCCTTTTAGTCGGAAATGTCGACCAAAAGGTAGTAGATAAATTACCTAAACGTCTAGCCGATAGCATCTGCTACATAAACTTTTCAGATCCAACCTGCCCTTATGATTGCGTTGATGTCGACCTTATTCGAATCAGTAGGCAAGTGGTTGATTTCTTTGTACAACGAGGCCACCGCCGCATCGGTTATATTAGCGGTCAAAACAAGCCCGACGCAGCTGACACTCGTAAAAATGTGTTTTTGGACTATGGCTATCTAAAAGGCGTGGTCGCAGAACAAGATATACACTATTGTGCCTGCTCTAGTTTGTCCGGTTATAACTTAGCGAAAGAGATGCTAGCCAAAGGTGACTTCCCGAAAGCAGTATTCATTGATTCAGACTCCATCGCGATTGGCATAGTACGTGCAATCCATGAATTTGGCTTAAAGATACCAGAGGATATTACGTTGATTAGTATGAATGATATTCCTACTGCTCGCTTTACCTTTCCGCCGTTGTCTACAATTCGTATTCACTCTGAGTTGATGGGAACTCAGGGAGTGAACTTACTGGTGGAAAAATACCGAGATGGACGCTTACTCCCTCTTCATGTATACGTTCAAACAGAGCTTAAACTACGTGGTACAACTCAATGATACCTTTTCCATTAATCTCTTTTATGAATTAAATCTGGAACATCCCCCCCCTAACCCAAGACATTCATTTTGCACAATCAGTACTGTTTCGGTGTAACGCCGATAACTCAGCGGGTAGTAAGAAGTCCAACAACAAATAACTCTAAGCACCATGAGTGCCCCAAATGTTTATCATTTAGAGGTGATGGTCGAAAAAACCAACTCGCGTAGCCAAATGCCTTTGTCTTCATTGTTTCGGCTGGAATGCCACAGCATGGCAATATCAAAATCCGCAACGGCGATCGGCGGCTTAACAGTAGTGAGATCGTCCGAAAAGCCCTCCGCCAACGCCATTTTTTCTGGCACGATGGCAATGAGATCGCGCTTTTTCAACAGATGCCGAATAGTGAGAAAGTTGCGCGACGCCACGGTGACTTTGCGGCTCAAGCCATGTTCTGCGAGCTTTTGGTCTACTTGTGTCTTTAAGCTCCCATCGGGACTTACCAGAGCTTGCTCTATGTTCGCGAACGCTTCCAGAGACAGCTGTGTTTCCCCTTGCAATACCTGTTTATCACACATGCACACGTGCTTTTCGGTGTACAAGTACAAGCTCTCAAAGTTGTCATCCAACACCGGCATGCTGCCAATAATGACATCGAGCTTTTCATGCTCAGTTAATGCCACGTAGTTGCTACGATTGACGTTAATAAAACTGATCTGCGCCTCTGGGGCGCGCTGGCGTATTTCGTCATAAAGCCGAGGAGCAAAGATAAACTCGGCATAATCCGTTAACCCGATGCGACATACACCCGCGTAATTTTCAGGTTGGAAGGCAGACTTAGTGAGCAAGTCTTTGGCGATAGAATCCAATAAGTGATGCACAGTTGGCGCGATGTGGTGAGCGTGCTCGGTGGGCTCCATCTTGTGCCCTTTTCGCTCAAAAAGCGGGTCGTCAAACAACAACCTTAAACGAGACAAACTATGACTCATCGCCGACTGGCTAACGTAACTTTTCTCTGCCGCGACGCTAACGCTTCGATAGCGATACAAGTAGGAAAACGTCACCAATAAGTTCAAGTCAATGTTGCGCCACTGAATGTCCTCTTTCACTCCAACATCCTCATCCCATCTCATTCATAGATGAAATTAAAATCATCAATTTGAGTCATTTTAGAGCATTCGATAAATTAGCAACAATGCTTTTTAGATAAACAGGCTCGACATGTTCACCATATTCAAAACTTTTTTCTGGCTGGGTTGGTTCAGCTTCGGCGGCCCTGCGGCTCATATTGGTTATTTTCGCCAAACATTTGTTGAGAAACTGAAATGGCTTGATGACAGTGAGTACGCGCAAATTGTCGCGCTCAGTCAGTTTTTGCCGGGACCGGGCTCAAGCCAAGTTGGCTTTGCTTTAGGCTATAAACGTGGCGGTTTAGGTGGCGCATGCGCAGCATTTGTCGGATTCACGCTTCCTTCAGTGGCCATCATGTTGGCGCTGGCGATGGTGAGCAGCCAAATCACCGACACCGCAGTGTTCCAAAACATCGTTCACGGCCTAAAACTGCTCGCAGTCGTCGTCGTGGCGGATGCGACTTGGGGCATGTACAAAAACTTCTGCCAAAGTAAACTGACCGCGGGTGTGTGCGTCGCGACTGCGATTGCGTTGCTAGTGGCACCAAGCATCATGACGCAAATGTTCGTGTTGATCGCAGCAGGTTTTGTCGGTACGCGATATCTGAAGAAAGACTCCGCGTCATCAGCCGAGCCGTTTAAACCGTCTATCGCGCCATTGGCTCTATTTGCGGTGCTTTTACTCGGCTTACCATTAGTGGCTCATACGTTACCTTTGCTTGGGCTGTTTAGTGATTTTTTCCAAGCTGGTAGTTTAGTGTTTGGTGGCGGTCATGTGGTGCTGCCGCTTCTGCAAAACATTGTTGGCGACCAGCTCAGCCAAGATGCATTTTTAACAGGCTACGCCGCTGCACAAGCTGTACCAGGGCCAATGTTCACCTTTGCGACTTTTATCGGTTATGAGCTTTCGGATACGCCAATTTTAGGCGCTCTGATCGCAACGCTTGGCGTATTCCTCCCAGGGTTTCTTTTACTGCTTGGCGTTCTTAAAAACTGGCAAGCACTGGCAGGCAAACCGCTGGTCTCCGGCGCCATCAACGGTGTAAATGCCTCGGTAGTAGGGTTACTACTCGCGGCACTTTACCAGCCAGTATTTAGCAGCGCAGTTGTTGCTCCCATCGACATGGCGTTAGTGATTGCGGGTTTCTATCTACACAAAAAGCTCAACCTTTCGGTACTATGGATGATCGTGTTTTTTGTGGCAGCAGGCCTTGTCACGGGCATGATGTAGCCTGCTGATACGCCAACTATTGAATCTAGATAAACCACGGGCACTCAAATACGAGTGCCCTTGCTTAGATTAGATAGTGAAAACGGAACAGACCCCGATAAAAAGAGCATCACAAATTGTGACTTAACTTCTCTCGGTTAAGCCATTGTTCATTCTTACCAACTTAACCGCATCATGACGAGAATGGACATCGAGTTTTTTGTACAACTTGTATATATGGCTTTTCACTGTACTTTCAGATAAAAAAAGTCTTGAAGCAATTTGTTGATTTGAAATGCCGTACACAAGTAGCTCTAGAATCTGTTTTTCTCTGCATGTTAACTCATCATGCTGCTGTTCTTCGGACAAATTTGCATGCCGATAATTGAGGACTAACTTCTCTAGGTACATTCTTGGTAGCCACAACCCACCTTTCAGTACGTATTCCGCGCCATCACATATATGTGTCACTGATGCACTTCGGAGCAAAATTCCTTTTAACAACTTCCAATGCAGTAAGTCCGTTTGTACTTTTTCACAAGGGACGTTGTGAAGCATAAAGGACCACCCAAATAGATCAAAATCTGGTAACTTTCCTTGTACTTCAAGCTGACGCATAAAATCGTAATCAATAAACATCAAATCGATACTGAGTGAGTGACTTCTGAACACCACTTCATCTGGTTGCATTATCTTTACATCGACATCATGAATGGAAGACAGCTGTTTTTTTATTAAGTTACTTTGTAAATTACTCTCAGCTAGCAGTATCAAGTGCTTCTTTTCCATAGTCCCACCACATTAACTTACCTGTTTCACCAACCCCCGTTAGAAAATTAATTGGGGATAGCAAAGAGAATTTATCTTCATTTTAAGTAGAAAATATAGCACTTCAGAATGATATCGCATTGCTTTTCAGCACCGAAAAAGACTTAAAAAGTATGAACATGTTATATTTTTATCCATACTTTTCAACCTGTGTTAGCATAAGGATATGATTTATAATATTAAATAATAAAGATAATAATTGGATAAAATACCATTTATAAAAAATGGATGACTGCTCCGCTCAGTGCAATAGAACGAATTACTTCTTTATATTGGCTTCATTTCATACTTGATGAGTACTTAAAGTAAATACAAAAAATAACATTATGATTATGTTATTTTTTTCTTTAACACCTTAAAGAGACGCACCTAAATACTCCCTTCCAGCCTGAATCATTCTCAATAATGAGAACAGCTTTCACTGATCCTTTCTTATAATTTCATCGCTTCCCACAACATTTGAAGGAAGCAGCAAGAAGTTAAGTGCAGTCATTTTTAATCAGGAATAACAGGAAATGGAGTAATCGTTATGACTCTAAACAAAACAGGGCTTGCTTTAGCAATGTCAGCAATTTTATTTAGTGGCTCTCTAATCGCGAATGAGATCGATGATGGAGACGACAACATGCAATGGACTGACAGCGCTAATACCGATATCGGTTTATCTGGCAGCTTCAATGATAACAGTGACAATAGCGCATCTCTCGGTGTTGGTGATAGCTTCAACGACAACAGCGATAATAGTGCGTCACTAGGTATTGGTCATAGCTTCAACGACAACAGCGACACTGACAACAGTGCAACTCTTGGTGTTGATGACAGCTTTAATAACAACAGCGACAACTCAAACTCGAGCACTAACACAGCTCAAAGCCACAACGACAATAGTACGTCTAACGCTAACGACAACAGTACCAGTGCTGATCTTGATGTGAGCCTAAATAGTGATAGTAGTGATTCAAGTACTAACACAAATAGAAGCCACAACGACAACAGCGACTCTAGTACTACTGTAAGACGTAGCAACAACGACAACAGTGACTCTAGTATCAACAGTAGCTTTAACGATAACAGCGATAATCGTAATCAAAGCGACAACCGTAACCAGAGTGATAACCGTAGCTACGCTGATTCAAGCACAACAAACTCGAACAGCTTTAACGACAATAGTAACTATCAAAGTGACTCGAGCTCAACAAATGTTGATAGCTTCAATCAAGTCCATATGGATACAGATATGGTTGTTGCGAGCTCAAGCCTAATGGGTGGTGTTACAGGTGCATCAGTTATTTATGCAACTAACGCGGATGATACTCGAGTTCGAGTTGAAAACATGAACACCCTTGGTGGTCTTGGTGGTGCGGCTGGTATTACTACCGTTGGTCAGAATGCTGGTTCAAATTCACTTGTACAACAATCTGTTACAACTAATGCAAGTGTGTTTACTGGGGGTGAGTAACCGACTAGTAGGAGAAAGCGATGCGTTTGGCAATCTGTACTTTGAGTATGATAGTTGCCTGCACTGCACTCGCTGATGACATTGCATTATCTGGCGGAGAAGTTAGCTTGGATATCATGAATGAATCAAGAGGTGGACAAAATGTTGAACTCGACTTGGTTTATGCAGAATCAGATATCAATGGTATTTCGTCAGATAATGTCGCGTCAAACACCGTGAGTGGTAACAATATACTATCAAGTGGAGCGTTCGCAGACAGTTCGGGTATATCCAACGTAATTCAGAACAGCGGAAACAACGTTTTAATCCAGAACTCTACCGTCGTTAACCTGACACTCAAGTAAACAATATGAAAGTATTAAATAACGTAATTTGGCTGATGCTCGTTTATTCAGCATCAGCCATTTCATTAGAACTGCTACCTTACCGAGCACATTACTCTGTTCCTGTTAAAAGCTACAAAGAAATAGTGTTCGGTGATGTTTTTCGCCAACAGTATGACTTCAGCTGTGGCTCTGCCGCCCTGGCTTCTCTTCTCACTTTTCATTATGCAACAGAGTCATCTGAACAAGATATCTTCAAAAGCATGTTTGAAAAAGGTGATAAAGAAAAAATCAAAGAGAAAGGTTTTTCTTTGTTGGATATGAAGTTTTACTTGGATTCCATAGGGTTACGTTCTGACGGCTTTCAAGTAGGATTGGAGAAAATTAAAGAAGTCGGCGTCCCTGGGATTACTCTCGTTAATTTCGATGGGTATATGCATTTTGTTGTCATCAGAGGTATAAACAATCACTCAGTTATTCTAGGAGACCCTTCTAGAGGAACCATGATAATGAAACTGGATGAGTTTGAAAAATATTACCAAGGAATTGTGTTACTGGTCCGTAACGAAGCGGAAATGGGAAGGTCTAGCTTTATAACCAATGATAATTTCACCGTATATCAAAGATCACCATTAAAAACAGGAGTGTCTAGAGATTCCTTAGGGGTATTTAGCATTACTCTCCCAGTTTCCGGTGAAAATTAATATAACATTGTTTTAAATAACTTTAAGAACTAAACAACCTGAAAGGCCTGCATTATGAACTACAATAAATTTTTGTTAGTGCTTTGTATGCTAATACCTCATTTTAATGTGAATGCTAAAGATGTTGGCCTGCAAGAACTTACTCCTCTTTCAAATTTATCTTTAGAAGAATATCGAGGTGGCTTCCAAATTACGGACGAGTATATTATTAATATTGGATTAAGCATTACTACGACTATAAATGGCGATGATATTTTGAACACAAACATTGCCAACTTAGTAATTGAAAATGGTAATTTAAAAAACATTAGCGCAAATAGTGAAAATCAAAGTGGAGATATTTTCAACCAGGGTATTGTTAACATCATACAATTTGGTGAAGGAAATATTATTGGAGATGATTCTATAGATTCACCCAAAATGCCTTCGTCTCAAAATCCTAATATAATAAGTTCAGACTTTATAAATTCAAGTATTATCAATATTATTCAAAACACGAAAGATAACAGTATTATTGGACTTAGCACGCTCGTAGACATTGATGCTCAAGTAAATGGGGTAATACGGGAAATCAAAGCAAACCAACAATTAGAAGACGCCTTATTGAACCACCTTCAATGAGCATTTCCATTTTTATCTGAAAAATTGTCACGTTAAGCTTCTTTGATATTAGAAACGACTGAGATCTATGATTACATACCAAAAGAAAGGTAGATATATCAATAGGCCACCATCATTTTAAGAATATATACCTACTTTATCCAATATAATCCAATCAATTTATAATGCGAACACTAGGCGCTAACGATAAATTAGGCCCAAGACTCAAGGGCCTAATATCCATTTTACAAATTAAAAGGTACTCGTACTGTTAATTGAAAGTCGGGAGTATCTTCTGTAAGACCAGCTTGAGCACTAACATTGATAGATGAGCGTTCACTAAAGGCATAGTTTATACCAAAAGTTAATGCATCTAATTGAAGCAACTTAGCATCATCTGCCGATCTGCCATTTACTTTGCTTTTTAAAATAGTTTTATGGCTAAGTCCTAAAGAGAATGAAAGATCAGGATTCACCGCAAACCCCATTCCTCCTGAAAGAGAAATAGTGTCTCCAAGTTCAACATCAGCTTTTGTGTCGCCAACTGTAACAGTATCCTCTAAGTTATAAATATAACTTAGACTAGCGAACAAGACCGCAGGATCAACAGGGTGAATAAGAGATAAATTAGGCTCAAAACTCCAAAAACCCGAACCTGTAGGGACATCACTAAATGAGTTGCTTCCATCTTCAATAGAAACATCATAAGGCGATCGTCCTGTATCCGACTTTACTCTAAGGCCACCTACCCAGTATGGCGCAGACTCAAAGTTAAACTGGTGCCTCAATGCGAACTCTACATCACCAAGCCCTCCGCCATCCACCGTTGTGTTTACTACTTCACTGTTTGAACCATCTTGAATGGGGCGCGTAGAAACTTGGTCATTACGATACACATACGGCACTCTAACTTCTAACTCTGTGGCGTTTGTTAAACCGTACCGAGCAGTTAATCCAACGGTTACTGTAGTCCTATCCGAATCACTCACTTCAATTCGCCCAACAATCAGAGTTGGTAAGACTGTATACCCAACAACAGATACTTTGTTTGAAGAGTTTTGTGTATAGCTTAAAGACGAATCAAATGACCATTTACCTTTAGGTGTGAGAACGCCTGGGCGCTCAATAACATCACCAACCGTTTGGGCGCGCTGAGGAATATCATCTCCTTCAGCACCATATGCATTCCCCGCAATGAATAAACTACAAAGATAGGTACCCAGTAAAGTCTTCCGTAACATCACATCTTTCCTTTTGCTGATGATCGTACCCAAGTAATCTCAGGCAATAGCTTGAGGTGAAGCTCCTAACTTTCCAAAGTAAGATTAGTATAGCTACTTCAAAACCACGACATACCTTTAAGTTTGGCGCTTTGAAGAAATTAGGAGACATTTATACTTATCTTCAACACTAAGCCACTAGTTAATAAATAATTAGGATAGATTCTATGTTTTCGCAATATTATTAATAAAATAAATTGCTTACCTGTGCTCTTAGTATGAAGTCGATATGACATAACAGCTGAAAAGCCTGTTCTCTTTTGCGTAGCATCAATCACATTGCTTTTTTAGATCGAGTCGCTCCGACTTCAACCATAACTAACGCTATCTTCCCCACATATTTCATCAAAATGCATTCCCGTGTCGCGATTTAACATGCTAAAGTTAACAATGCGTTAACAATTATAAATACAATGAGAAGACATGGAGTCACTTAAAATGAATCAGCCGAATCTAAATAGCGCTGCTGGTTGCGCTCTCCCACCACCAAATGAAATGATCCTCAAATGGGCTCAAGAGCGTCCAAATGAGGTCTACCTAAAACAAATTATTAACCGACAATTTGTTGAGTACACATTCTCTGATGTTGCAGATCAAGCCTTAAAACTTGTCAGCGCACTACGCTCGCTTGGTTTAAAGCCTGGCGACAAAGTCGCGTTAGTATCTAAAAACTGTGCAGAATGGTTTATTTGCGATCTTGCTATGATGCTTGGTGACTATGTCAGTGTGCCAATCTTTCCTACCGCCGGTGCAGACACCATCGAATACTGTGTGACTCATAGTGAAAGTAAAGCGATCATTGGCGGAAAACTCGATGATCCCAAAGCAACTCAGCAAGTCATTGATGCTATGCCTGAACTCATTAGCATCGCTCTACCTTATGACACGGCACCAAAGTGTAAGCACGAATACCAAGCGCTCATTGCTGATGCAGTGCCAAGTAAAGAGCGTCCGCAGCATTACGATGACAAGCTAATGTCGTTGGTGTATACCTCAGGCACATCAGGGTTACCGAAAGGCGCGATGCTAACTTACGGCGCATTCAGTTGGTCTGTTCAGCAACTGATCAATCATATTGGTATCCAAGAAAACGACCGATTGTTCTCTTATTTACCGCTCGCTCATATTACAGAGCGTGTTTATATCTTCGGTTCATCGATTATGGGTGGCGTGCCAACAGCATTTCCAGAGTCACTGGACACTTTTATCGAAGATGTGAAGATGCACCGACCAACTCTGTTTATCTCCGTCCCACGATTATGGACGCTATTCCAGCAACGTATTCAAGACAAACTTCCACAGAAGAAGCTCAATATTCTGTTGAAAATCCCATTCGTCAATTCTTTGATCAAGAAAAAGCTAGCAGATGGTCTCGGTTTAGATCAGGCTCGAGTATTAGGCTGTGGCTCTGCACCTGTCTCGCCAGCGCTGTTGGAATGGTACCACTCAGTGGGCCTTGATATCACAGAGGCTTGGGGGATGACGGAATCATTTGCCTACAGCACGCTCAACTACCCATTTAGAGCTGACAAAATTGGTAGTGTCGGTAATGCAGGGCCAGGCATTGAGTTAAAAATCGCAGCTGATGATGAAATCATGGTGCGTGGTAAAGGGCTATTTTCTGGCTACTACAAAAATGATATTGCCACCCAAGAGTCTTTTGATTCAGAGGGCTGGCTACACACAGGCGATATCGGCGCTATCGATTCAGATGGTTATCTAACGATTCAAGGCCGTAAAAAAGATAACTTCAAAACCGCCAAAGGTAAATTTGTCTCTCCGGTTCCTATCGAGAAAAAGCTTTTCGAGTACAGTCGCGTAGAGATGATGTGTCTCATCGGTTTAGGGCTACCCGCTCCGATTCTTTTGGTTGTGCCACATGACTTCCCTAACTTTGATCGAGAGCGATACGCACGCACCACACGTAAAGTTATTGCTAGGATGAATCAAGAACTCACCTCTCATGAGCAAATCAAAGGCGTGTTAATGATTAAAGAACCTTGGAGTATAGAAAATGGCGTACTGACGCCAACGCTTAAAATTAAACGTCATGTGCTCGAACAAAAGTATCATGAGATAGGCCACAATTGGCCAAAAGATGAATTGGTCGTGTGGGAAGAAGACTTGTAATTTTGCTTGCACTCCTCAACACCATTGGGGAGTGCAACTTAACTTTGAGCTTGAATCAAACTCATAAACTACTCTCTCCAGAATGGCTTACTCACTTCACAACTAATCTCCCTTTCACCTAACCCAATATCGTCCCAAAGGTGCTTTGGTAACTCTCTCAAGTGACGACGTGTCTTATAGTTCCTTCTCCAAGCCGCCAGTTTAGAATAAATTAACTGTAACCCGCTCTGATGGGCAGTAGGTATAGTACGCTCACAAGTGTGTGTCATGTTTTCCATTTCAAAGATCCCTATACAATGTTGACCACTTAATAATCAGCGACTACGCTGATATCCTCAAACGATAGAATCTGCCATAGAGTTAAGGAAAACTAATGTGAAAGATCGAATGCCTCCCTTACAGGGCTTGTATTACTTTTTCGTTGCAGCAAAGGAAGGAAGCTTTAAAACGGCAGCAAAAGAACTGTTTGTTACGCCAGCGGCCATTAGTCAGCAAATTCGTCATTTAGAAGAGTTCTTAGGCACGGACCTATTTGTTCGTCAGCACAGAAAAATCGTGCTCACACCTGAGGGAGAGCTACTGTTTAGTCAGGCAGAAAGAGGGTTTGCTCATTTGCAGCAAGGGGTTAGATTAGTCAATCAAGATCCAAACCCGAACCACCTTTCGATATCAACACTCCCCTCTTTCGCTCATCATTGGTTAGTCCCGAAAATTACGGCTTTTCGTCAGCGTCACCCTGATATCGCCTTGCTATTAGAACCAACCAATGATTTGGTGTCTTTTCAAGATAGCCAGATAGATTTATGTGTTCGTTACGGTTTAGGAAAGTACCCCAATTTAGAATCACAATGGCTGATGGACGAAGCTTTTTATCCAGCTTGTCATCCGGTGTACCAGAAAGAGCACGGGATCTATAACATCGAGGATTTAAGCAAAGCTGAGCTGATTGAAGATGTTTGGCCTGATCTTGATTGGAATATGTGGTTAGCAACCTTGGGTCACTGCGCAGCAAAGCCTACCTTAAAATACAGTGGATCACATCTCGTGCTTGAGGCTGCACTATCACTTCAAGGCGTGGCATTAGTAAAACACAGTTTAGCTCATCAATATTTTCGTTCTGGCAAATTGGTCCGAATTGGAGATATCGCTATCAAGCCCAACTTTGCGTATTACTTGTGTGCGCCAAAAGGCTACTTAAAAAGACCTAAAGCTCAATTGTTTGCGCAATGGTTGAAGGAAGAAATAGAAATATTTGAAAAGTCAGTGGTACCAGACTTTAGGACCATTGACCTAAAAGGCAACAGTACTAGAACGGCATCATAACAATCGTCAAAACAAACGCTAAATAGGAATCAAACAAACACGCTCTGCGTATAAGACTGTTAAATACAAAAAGCCCCGCACTAAGCGGGGCTTTCAAGTTATAGAGTTAACTTAAGAATTACTTCTTAGCGTTACGCTCTTTAACGTCAGCAATTACTTGCTCTGCAACGTTTGTTGGACATGGTGCGTAGTGTGAGAACTCCATAGAGAACTGACCACGACCAGAAGTCATAGTACGTAGAGTACCGATGTAACCAAACATTTCTGATAGAGGTACATCACCCTTGATACGTACGCCAGTAGACGCTGCTTGTTGGTCTTTGATCATACCACGACGACGGTTAAGGTCACCGATTACGTCACCAACGTGATCTTCTGGAGTGAACACGTCAACTTTCATGATTGGCTCAAGAAGTTGCGCGCCAGCTTTAGGCATAGACTGACGGAATGCACCTTTCGCTGCGATTTCGTAAGCGATAGCTGAAGAGTCAACTGCGTGGAAACCACCGTCGAATAGTTCAACTTCAACGTCTAGAGTAGGGAAGCCAGCTAGAACACCGTGCTCCATCATTGACGCAAAGCCTTTCTCAACTGCAGGCCAGAATTCTTTAGGTACGTTACCACCAACAACTGTTGATTTGAACGTGAAGCCAGAGTTTGGCTCACCTGGTTTGATGCGGTAGTCGATCTTACCGAACTGACCAGAACCACCAGACTGTTTCTTGTGCGTGTAGCTATCTTCGATTGCTTGAGTGATAGTTTCACGGTAAGCAACCTGTGGAGCACCAACTTCTAGCTCAACGCCGTAAGTACGCTTAAGGATATCTACCTTGATGTCTAGGTGAAGTTCACCCATACCTTTCAGGATAGTTTCGCCTGAATCTTCATCAGTCTCAACTTGGAATGATGGATCTTCTGCAACCATTTTACCGATCGCGATACCCATCTTCTCAGAACCGCCTTTATCTTTAGGCTTAACTGCGATAGAGATTACTGGATCTGGGAAGATCATTGGCTCAAGAGTACATTCGTGCTTAGGATCACATAGAGTGTGACCAGTTTGAACGTTCTTCATACCAACTACAGCGATGATGTCACCAGCTTGTGCTGAATCGATCTCGTTACGCTCGTCCGCGTGCATCTCAACCATACGGCCGATACGCTCTGTTTTACCAGTTGCAGAGTTAAGGATTGTGTCACCTTTCTTCATCTTACCAGAGTAGATGCGGATAAAGGTTAGAGCACCGAAGCGGTCATCCATGATCTTAAATGCAAGAGCACGTAGTGGCTCGTCTGCAGATACAGTCGCAACTTCACCAGTTGGCTCACCAGTCTCTGAATCAGTTAGAGGCTGTGGATCAACTTCTGTTGGAGATGGTAGGTAATCAATTACCGCGTCAAGAATAAGTTGGATACCTTTGTTCTTGTACGCTGAACCACAGTAAGTTGGGAAGAATGCTAGATCACGAGTACCTTTACGGATACAACGTTTGATGTCTTCTAGAGATGGCTCTTCGCCTTCTTCTAGGTAAGCCATCATTAGATCTTCGTCTTGCTCTAGAGCAGTTTCGATTAGCATTTCACGGTATTCAGCAGCTTTTTCTACCATGTCTGCTGGAATATCTTGAACTTCGTAGTTCTCTGGTTGGCCAGACTCATCCCATACGTAAGCTTGTTGGCTTAGTACGTCTACAACACCTACGAAATCTTCTTCGATACCGATAGGTAGAGTCATAACTAGAGGTGTAGCACCTAGTACGTTCTGTACTTGATCTACAACTTTGTAGAAATCTGCGCCCATACGGTCTAGTTTGTTAACGAAGATCAGACGTGATACGTGTGATTCGTCAGCGTAACGCCAGTTAGTTTCTGACTGAGGCTCAACACCACCAGAACCACAGAATACACCGATACCACCGTCAAGTACTTTTAGAGAACGGTAAACTTCGATAGTGAAGTCAACGTGTCCAGGAGTATCGATGATGTTTAGACGGTGATCGTTCCAGAAACAAGTTGTTGCTGCAGACTGGATTGTGATACCACGCTCAGCTTCCTGCTCCATGAAGTCAGTAGTAGTTGAACCGTCGTGAGTGTCACCGATCTTATGGATCTTACCAGTTAGCTTTAGGATACGCTCTGTAGAGGTAGTTTTACCCGCGTCTACGTGAGCAAAAATACCAATGTTTCTGTATTTTGATAAATCAGTCATTGTCTTACTCTGTTAATAAGGTATAAAGTGCGCGCAGAGTATATCACATTCTGTCAATACTGATACCCTTGCGTGCGGATGGAAGAAAAAAAATTTTAACGTGAAATTTCCGTCCCCAAAGCATAGTCAAACACAGCAATTTATGTACTTTATTCGCATTTTATTGAGGACGGATAGAACAGTTTGTGATTGCACAAATACCATTCTTATGAGCATTACAGCTCGTCAAAAGCCTCTATAGCTTCCGACAATTTCTTAACGCCGTGAATTTGCATGCCAGGGATGCCACCTTTCGGCATGTTGGCTGCTGGCACGATGGCTTTCTTGAAACCATGTTTGAACGCTTCATTCAAACGCTCTTGCCCACTTGGCACTGGACGGATTTCGCCCGCAAGCCCTACCTCACCAAAAATCACCACATCTTTAGGGAGTGGACGGTCACGAAAACTCGATAAAAGCGCCATAACTAAAGCAAGATCAGCGCTCGTCTCCGTCACCTTAACACCGCCAACCACATTAACAAAGACATCTTGGTCTGCCATTTGTAAGCCACCATGCTTATGCAACACAGCAAGCAAAAGTGATAGGCGGTTCTGCTCCAAGCCGACCGCAACACGACGAGGGTTGGCTAACTGCGAGTAATCCACCAGCGCTTGAATCTCTACTAGTAGAGGGCGCGTGCCTTCCCAAACCACCATGACGGAAGAGCCTGATGTTTCTTCTTCACCACGAGAAAGGAAGATCGCTGATGGGTTACTCACTTCCTTCAATCCTTGACCTGTCATTGCAAATACACCAAGCTCATTCACAGCACCAAAACGGTTTTTATGACTACGCAAAGTGCGGAATCGGCTATCCGTTCCACCATCGAGTAGTACCGAACAGTCGATAATGTGTTCAAGAACTTTGGGGCCCGCAAGGGTACCATCTTTTGTTACGTGACCAACAATAAATACCGCAACATTATTCTGTTTTGCGTATCGTGTCAGAGCCGTCGCAGATTCACGTACCTGAGCAACACTGCCAGGCGACGATTGAACATCAGAAACGTGCATCACCTGAATCGAGTCTATTACCATTATACGAGGCTGCTCTTTTTCGGCGATTTGGCAAATTTTGTCGACGTTCGTTTCCGATAGCATTTTTAAATGATCTTTCGGCAAGCCCAATCGGGAAGCACGCATTGCCACCTGCTGTAATGACTCTTCACCGGTTACGTAAAGCGTTGGCATTTGCGCAGATAAACTACACATGGTTTGCAACAGAAGGGTTGATTTACCAGCGCCAGGGTTACCACCAATCAAAATTGCGGCACCTGGTACAACACCACCACCCAACACGCGGTCAAGCTCTTTAAACCCACTGGTGAAGCGAGGTACTTCTTGCAGATCAATTTCGGATAGCGTTTGAACCGTAGCTTCTGTTGCGGAACCAGCGTAGCCGCTTAAGCGTTCATTGCGAGCAACGGTTGGCGATGCAGCGATACGTACTTCTGTTATCGTATTCCATGCACCACATGCGTTACACTGCCCCTGCCAACGGGGAAAGTCCGCGCCACAATCATTACAAACATACGCTCGTTTTGCTTTCGCCATGATGCCTCAATTTTTTCTACAAATGTGACTAAGCACAGCCAAGTCAGACCTGAACTGAAATGAACTATTGATATACTTAAGTATTACTTCGCTTAGCCGATACAATTTAAAGTAACGACATACTCTAACAGAAATAATGCAGCAATCTGAAATTCTCTCGCTCGCAGAACGACTCATTCCCGTTTACGGTACGAATGACTTTGACTTTGTCCTTGGCCAACTGACCGAGGAAGAGCCGCCTTCGGCCAAAATTTTGGTTAAAATGGAACTTAACCGCTTAATGGCTCCATGCAAAAAAAGTATTGATTTGCGAGGTCGCGTTCAAGGCGAATGTCGCGAGTATATTTTGGATGGTATTCCACATTGGTTGGATGATGTTGCTTTCAACGCTTACCATAAAAACATCAAAAAGTTTGGCTGCTACACGGAAGGAATGTGGGAAGCATTAGTCAACACGCGAAATAACTTTCGCGTAATGAGCAAGCGCCTTACTCAGCAAAAAACGCAATCGTTAACGGATCCTAAAAGCCCGTTCTTAGCAGAACCTGTTCACCTAGGCTACGATTTAAAGCGCCAAGAAAAACGCTTGAAAGTCCAATCTCAAGTTGAAATTTGCCGTTCTAAAGGACAGCTTCTTCATGGATTAAGCATTGATTTATCTAGCTCTGGCGCAAAGTTCAAAGTCCCTAGCGCGTTTAAATATAACCTTGGGGAAATTATTCAGGTCACGTTTACTGAATTTGCCAGCAAATCTAACGTTGCAGGTATAGAGAAACCGCTTGCATACCGCATACTCGCGGTTGATGACTGTTACGAAAATGACTCAGTTCGATACCTCAGAACCATACGCTTAACTGACACCAATGTCGTCACCAGAGTGATAGATGAAGCGCTCAACAGTGCTGCTAAAAGGGCTCGTCACGACAATCAAGACAAGATTATTCGAGCTCGAACTCGCGGTTATGAGCACATCGCACTAAAGCACACCAGCAGCTTGCCTCTATTCTTTGATGGTAGTGACCTAAAATTAGCAATGTTAACGCCAAACAATCAAAAGCTTTGGCAATACTGGCACGATGAGAGAAACCAGCAAATGTTTGGTTCCTTATTCAACGAGCAACGCATCGCGTCACTCATTAAGCCTGGTGTGAAAGGAACAACCAATGTCCTTTATTCATTTACTCACGAGCACGAGAATCGAACCTATTTCTATTCGATGTTTCGCCCTGAAGCAACTCGCGAACAGCGCCAGCTATTTTGGCATTTAGGTGGCAAACGAGAGAGTTGGCGCGCCTTTAGAATTTCAATCTTTGAACTATCTGAGCAAGAACAGGAAGACCTAGCAGCATTCTCTCCAGAGTTGGCAGAAACGTCTCAATCACTGACTCATATTGGTATTTTGCAAGAAATTGCTGACGAAAAGTCAGGGCAGGATTACCTGCTAACTGAAAAGCCGCGCTTACCCGCTAATACGTTAAACGCGTTTCGCCATCCGAGAAGAGTTATTGGCAATCCAAAGGGCATTTATTTTGATGCAAAGTCTCGTCGTAAAGAGCCTCGTTATCGTTTTAAAACACCTTTAGAGTTGTACTCAGGACAAACTAAAACAGGCGGCTGTACTGTTGACCTTTCCAAACGAGGACTCGGAATTAGGCTAAGTGAGCCCACGATGTTACGTTCTGGGCAAGAGGTAAGAATCAACTTTCGAGAATTACAACTCTACGATAAAAAATTGCCGTTAATGTCGGTGCCATACCGAGTAATTCGTGTAAGCCCAGATGGTTGTAGCGTGCAGTTAGTTATTGATGAAAGCAGCCAAACCATGAAGGTAATCGCTTTTTTCAACAGCATTATCGAGCACAATCAAGACAAGCTAATCCCGCAAAAAGAGACGCTACCAAGTAATGCTCTACTTGAAAGACTGCACTGCATGTTGCTCTCGCGTACGCTGAGCACGCCCATTTTTATCAGTAAGAGTACGTCATCTTCAATAAAAACCCCCGTTATCGGGGTGAACTTGCCGCTACCTAAACACATTGAACTTTTTGCCCGTCTTGGGCATGACCAACTGTTGTCACTTGAACCTATCTTTAAAGGCCGGACAAGCACATTAATCGCAGAGCCAATAAAACGTGTAGAAGGTGCTCAAGCCAGACATCAGGATATCTACATAAGCGCCGCAAAAGTAGGCAATAAAATTACAGGCATTGAGTCAAAGCTTCATCAAGAGTTCAACAGCGTAAAAGAGCGGATTCAATTTATAAAGAAAGCGCGAATGATGGGTGACTTTTACGTGATTCGCCTTTCTACTGCGCCAATTTTCGATCCGATGACATCATTACTGCAACAAGATTTAAGTGACTTAACTCAATTTGGTGTACATCAAGCAAGCAAGTTAGAAAAAGAGTTGACGGCGCTCGTTGGTTACAGTGAATTTGAAGACATTACTGAAGAGGTAGTAATTAGATTGGAGTTAACCGAGTAAATTCAAAGTCATACCAAATTGAAAAAAAACACCGCCTTTCTGGCGGTGTTTTTGAATGGATGGTTAAGGTTTAGCTTTCCAGCTGACCTTTTGCTGCTTCACCAATGCGCCAGATAAAATACAGAGCACACCGCCCAACCCTGCAAAGCGAATCGCTGATTGCGCTTGAGCTTCCACTTTTGGTTTTGCGTGATACGCAATCCCTAATCCTGCCACCGACATCATCACAAGATCATTAGCGCCATCACCGACAGCAACCGTGTTGTGCTGCTCAATTTCATATTCATCCGCCAGTTCCACTAGAATGTCAGACTTCATCTGCGCCGTTACCACATCGCCAAGTACTTTACCCGTGAGTTTGCCGTCAATAATTTCTAATTGATTGGAGCGAGCAAAGTCTAAGTCGACTTTATCTTTGATGTAATCAGAGAAGTAAGTAAAACCACCGGAGGCAATCGCTGTTTTCCAGCCCAAGGCTTTCAACGTCGCAATTAGCGCTTCAAAGTCCGGCATGAATGGTAACTGGGAACGAACTTGTTCAAGAATTGATTCATCGGCACCTTTGAGCTTACCAACTCGCTGACGTAAACTTTGCTCAAAATCCAGCTCACCTTGCATGGCACGTTCAGTGACTTCAGCGACCTCATCCCCTACTCCTGCCAGTTTCGCGATTTCATCAATACACTCTATCTGGATCGCCGTTGAATCCATATCAAATACAATCAACCCTTGGGTTGATAGATCGGGCACTTCATTAAGCGAGGCGTAATCTAGGTTGAGACTTTGTAAGATCGTTTCATGTTGAGGAGTCAACTCTCCGGCCATCAGGGCTACTTCATATTGGCCAACTTTCCACGTTTCTAGTATTGGGTTGTAAAAGCCGGTGAAGAAATCAATGTCTTCGAAGTGACTTGGCGAAAGGTACTCAGCAAATACGATCCAGTTTGCTTTTGCTTTATCTAATTGGGAGGCAAATCGAGTCTCGGGTAATCGTTTTAAAAGTGTCGTATGTTTTCTGATAGGCAAGCTTTTTGACGCGTCCATGTATATAATCCCTTATGACTTTGCTAAAACGTTACCTCAACAAACTAAAAAGGCAAGTCTTTGTTTTATTTTAAATGGATGAGTAAAGAGCATGAGTGAATCTTTGTTCTCAGTAAGGAATGCCCTAAGAATTCTGGCACTAATCCTACTGTGTGTGATGTTGTTTATCACAATAAAAAACAGTGTTGTGATCAGTAAGGGTAATGAGAAAATTCAAGCACAACAGCTTGAAACGCTCACCAAAGTTTTGATTTCACAGGCGTCTCTTTCTGCCAGTGAGATGATTTTAACTAAAGATCAAGAACGATTACTTCAGCTAACAAACCAGCTAGCACAAGACCGTTTAGTGTTTGATGCAACAATCTACGATGCACAGGGTGTACGTTTAGCGTCTAGTGAAGAGGCATTATCGGTACGCGAAGTTCTTGGCCTGGATACGCCTTTGGCAACAGCTTCCATTGGTCGCCAGCAGTTGGTTGAACCAGTTTTTGCAGATGGTGCGCTTATCGGTTTTGTTCGCGTGACCTTTGAGACGGGCCGGGTGACGGCTATTTCTGACCACCACTATCGCAAGAGTGATCGTTATATGTACATGATGGTCTTAATGAGCTTTGTCTGTGGTATGTTGTTCATCTTGATTTTACGTCGACAACCGATACGTCGTAAAAAAGCGCCAAACCTTCTGCTAACCAAGTAACTAGGTAGCGCTAATAACTCATATAAAAACAGCCCGCAATGTGCGGGCTGTTTTTTAGCTCTTGAGAGCGAAAAATAGAATGACTCTTCGTCGCTTACTCTTCGTCACCAAGCAATACTGAATCTAGTGCGATTAGCATCATGTCGTTGAATGTCGTTTGACGCTCGTCAGATGTAGTCTGTTCGCCAGTCTTGATATGATCAGAAACCGTACAGATTGTCAGAGCTTTTGCACCGTATTCTGCCGCAACACCGTAAATACCAGCCGCTTCCATTTCAACACCAACAATGCCGTACTTGTCCATTACATCGAACATTTCTGGATCTGGCGTGTAGAAAAGCTCTGCTGAGAATAGGTTACCAACTTTAACGTCAATACCGCGAGCTTTTGCAGCGTCTTCTGCCGCACGAACCATGTTGTAGTCTGCGATTGCCGCGAAGTCATGACCTTTAAAGCGGATACGGTTCACTTTAGAGTCAGTACATGCACCCATGCCGATCACAACATCACGCACTTTGATGTCTTCATTCACTGCGCCACAGCTGCCAACACGGATGATTTTCTTCACGCCGAAGTCTTTGATTAGTTCAGTCGCGTAAATCGAGCATGATGGGATACCCATACCGTGGCCCATTACCGAGATCTTACGGCCTTTGTATGTGCCTGTGTAACCAAACATATTACGAACGTCACACACTTGAACGACATCTTCAAGGAAAGTCTCTGCGATGTATTTTGCACGTAGTGGATCACCAGGCATCAGTACGACGTCTGCAAATGCACCCATTTCAGCATTGATATGTGGAGTTGCCATTTTCTTTTCCTTAACCTTTCTCTAGCGCTCCGCGCTTAAGGCGATATAAGCCAGAGTATTCTCATTTCCGACAAGCAGCATTTACATACTGCAAACATAAAACTAGGAGCAATCGAGCTCCTAGTTTTCAAAAACCTAACTAATTATAGGAAGTTCTTACCGTAATCCATTGGAGAAGTACCGAAGTAACTTGCCAATGTTTGACCGATATCTGCGAATGTTTCGCGGCGGCCAAGAGAACCAGCTGGTACTTTTTGACCATAAACCAATACTGGGATGTGCTCACGAGTATGGTCAGTGCCTGGCCATGTTGGGTCACAGCCGTGGTCTGCCGTTAGGATAAGCACATCGTCTTCTTCCATAATCTCTAGCACTTCGTTGATACGACCATCGAAGTACTCAAGTGCCGCTGCGTAACCCGCTACGTCACGACGGTGACCGTAAGCTGAGTCGAAGTCTACAAAGTTAGTGAATACGATCGTGTTGTCGCCCGCTTCTTTGATTTGCTCTAGCGTTGCTTCGAACAATGCAGGGATACCTGTCGCTTTCACTTTCTTAGTGATGCCGCAGTTTGCGTAGATATCAGCAATCTTACCAATAGAAACCACGTTGCCTTGCTTCTCATCAACGAGCTTCTGAAGAACCGTTGCTGATGGTGGCTCTACAGAAAGATCACGACGATTACCTGTACGCTCAAATTGACCTTTACCAGCACCAACGAATGGGCGCGCGATAACACGACCAATGTTGTAATCTTCTAGCTCTTCACGTGCGATTTGGCAAAGCTCTAGTAGACGGTCTAGACCGAAAGTCTCTTCGTGACATGCGATTTGGAATACAGAGTCAGCAGACGTGTAGAAGATTGGTTTGCCAGTCTTCATGTGCTCTTCACCAAGATCGTCAAGAACTTGAGTACCAGACGCGTGACAGTTACCTAGGAAACCGTCAAGCCCCGCACGCTCAAGAATGCGGTCAGTCAATTCTTTCGGGAAGCTGTTTGCTTTGTCAGTGAAGTAACCCCAGTCAAACAGAACAGGAACACCTGCGATTTCCCAGTGACCAGACGGCGTGTCTTTACCTGAAGAAAGCTCTGCTGCATGACCGTATGCACCAATGATTTCAGCGTCTGTGTCTAGTCCAGGTGCGAAGCGACCTGTCGATTCTTTATGCGCCATTGCCAAACCAAGTTTCGATAGATTTGGAAGGCGAAGTGCACCTTGGCGATTGTCGTTATCTGCTAAGCCTTTTTCACATTGGTCAGCGATGTGACCTAGTGTGTCTGAACCTACATCACCAAATTCTTTAGCGTCGGCAGTTGCACCGATACCGAATGAGTCTAGTACTAAAATAAATGCTCTTTTCATTGCTCGTTCCTTAGGCCCACTCGGCTTTTTATTATGGTTGAGTAGGCCTTGTGTAATTACTTGTTCTATTAGATATCTTCTGCACGAATTTGGCGGTAAACCTCTGGAGTTGGTGTGTATTCACCACCTACTTTGATTGCACTGCGCAGTGCTTTTGCCGCTTCTTCCCATTGCTCTTCAGTGCGAGCGTGGATGACCGCAAGAGGTTTATCACTGTCTGCGACCTCACCTAGGCGGATGAACTCGTCGAAACCAACTGCGTAGTCGATTTCATCAGTAGCGACTCGACGACCACCACCCATAGCAACCACAGCCATGCCGATAGCACGTGTATCCATTGCAGAGACAATGCCCGTTTCTGTTGCGTAAACTGGCTTGATGATTTCTGCTTTTTCTAAGTAGTTGTCGTAGTTTTCTACGAAGTCCGCAGGGCCGCCTAAGCCAGCAACCATCTTGCCGAAGCACTCAGCTGCTTTGCCGTTATCCAGCACTTCCATCAGTTTTGCGCGTGCGTCTTCTGTGTTCTCAGCAAGCTTGCCAAGTACTAACATTTCAGCACATGAAGCCATGGTCACTTCAAGTAGACGAGGGTTACGGTATTCACCTGTTAAGAAACGAACCGCTTCACGAACTTCTACCGCGTTACCCGCTGAAGACGCCAATACTTGATTCATGTCCGTAAGAATTGCCGTAGTCTTAGTGCCAGCACCGTTTGCTACCGCAACGATTGATTTTGCTAGCTCTTCAGACGCTTCGTAAGTTGGCATAAATGCACCTGAACCCACTTTTACGTCCATCACTAGCGATTCCAGACCCGCCGCCAGTTTCTTAGAAAGGATCGACGCCGTAATCAGGGAGATATTGTCTACCGTTGCGGTAATATCACGAGTCGCGTAAACACGCTTATCCGCAGGAGCAAGGTCACCAGTTTGACCGATGATCGCCACACCAGCGTCTTTGGTTACTTGACCAAAAACATCGTTGCTCGGCGTAATGTTGTAACCAGGGATAGATTCAAGTTTATCCAGCGTACCGCCTGTATGACCAAGACCGCGGCCAGAGATCATAGGTACGAAACCGCCACACGCTGCCACCATTGGGCCAAGCATTAAAGAAGTTACGTCACCCACACCACCGGTTGAGTGTTTGTCGACAATTGGACCACCGAAATTCATGTGGCTCCAGTCGATAACCATGCCCGAATCACGCATTGCACACGTTAAGGCGATGCGCTCATCCATGGTCATTTCATTAAAGAAAATCGTCATAGCAAACGCCGCAATCTGACCTTCAGATACCGTGTTGTTCGCTACGCCTTGAATAAAGAAGTTGATTTCATCGGCGGTTAGGACTTCGCCGTCACGTTTTTTACGAATGATTTCTTGTGGTAAATACATTAGTGCCTCCCAAGCTCTTTTGAGCCATGGTTGTAGTAGGATAGAAGAGGTTTGGTAGCACCCGTTTAGGTGCTACCGTTCAGACGTATTATTGGAATTAGTACGCTGTTGGATCAGCGACGTCGTCCGATACTTCTAATGTATTTAGTAGGTTGGTTAGCAGGCTAGACGCACCAAAACGGTAGTGACGAGCATCAACCCAGTTGTCACCTAGGATTTCGTCAGCCATTGCTAGGTATGCTGCTGCGTCTTCAGCAGTGCGCACACCACCTGCTGGTTTGAAACCAACAGTTTCTGCAACACCCATGTCGCGAATAACTTCAAGCATCATGCGAGCGTATTCTGGTGTTGCGTTTACTGGCACTTTACCAGTTGAAGTTTTAATGAAGTCAGCACCTGCTTCAATACAGATTTGAGATGCTTTCTTGATTAGTGCTTCTTCTTTTAGTTCACCTGTTTCGATGATCACTTTAAGAAGAATGTCACCACAAGCTTCTTTACATTGCTTAACTAGTTCGAAGCCTACTTTCTCATCACCCGCCATTAGCGCGCGGTAAGGAAAAACTACGTCAACTTCGTCTGCACCGTAAGCAACCGCCGCTTTTGTTTCAGCAACTGCGATTTCAATGTCGTCGTTACCATGTGGGAAGTTCGTTACTGTTGCAATACGAACCTCTGGCGTACCTTGCTCACGAAGTGTCTTCTTAGCAATAGGAATAAAGCGAGGGTAAATACAAATTGCAGCTGTGTTGCCTACTGCTGTTTTCGCGTCATGACATAGTGAGATCACTTTTGCATCAGTGTCATCGTCATTCAACGTAGTTAGGTCCATAAGTTTAAGTGCACGTAGCGCTGCTGCTTTTAAATCGCTCATTTCTATCTCCGATCAATATTCAAAAAATTCACTACTCAGCCTTACATCACGTCTTTAACTATAATCAACAAGTCGAGACAATGTGAGTAAATGGCTAAACAGTCTATTAATGAACGGACTTGGTTCCCTGAAGACTCGGCATATACAGCGAAAATTTATCATATGCCAATTGCTATCCTTGTCACCGCACAGTACCAGTTTGGCCTATGGCACAACAATCTATGATTGCGGTGTCTTTAATATCACATCACAAAGCAAAACGCCTATTAGATCTGATATTGCAGGGCAATTCATTTGCCCATCGATTATGTAATATTCATTACGTGATTAAGAATCAAGCTTAACCACTATCCTGTGATTAATACATTATAGAGTTTCACCGCAAAACTGTAGCACCAAATAGAGCGCAAACGGTTTGTATCTCAAAATTTCCTAGCCCCTATTCCATTGACTGCGTAATACCTCGACTAAGGCAAACACCCGATGAAATTTTGGAGCCCGAAAAACGAAAAATGCCCCGCAGCAATCTCTTGCTACAGGGCATGATGTAAAACGGCGTCTATATATTAAGAACCGATTCTAATTATAGTGCTGCAAGGCTTAAGCAGAAGCCTGCAATTGTCGCTGCCATAAGGTTAGACAACGTACCTGCAAGAACTGCTTTAACACCCATGCGAGCGATGTCACTACGACGGTTTGGTGCAAGGCTACCTAGACCACCAAGTAGAATCGCGATAGAAGAAAGGTTCGCGAAACCACATAGTGCGAATGAGATGATAGCTGTTGTCTTCTCAGACATTACTTCACCAGTTGCCGCGATTACTTGAGCGTTTTCACCTAGATATGGTGTGAAGTTCAAGTAAGCAACGAATTCGTTCACTACGATTTTCTGACCGATGAATGAACCAGCTGTTACAGCTTCTGCCCATGGAACACCGATTAGGAATGCTAGTGGAGAGAACGCGTAACCTAGGATTAGCTCTAGTGTTAGTTCTGGCATGCCGAACCAACCACCGATGCCACCTAGCATACCGTTGATTAGCGCGATTAGACCAACGAATGCGATTAGCATTGCACCTACGTTAAGCGCAAGTTGTAGACCAGAAGCCGCACCGCCCGCAGCTGCGTCGATTACGTTAACTGGTTTGTCGTCACCGCCGTCCATCGCTTCTTCGATACTTTCGTGAGGCTGGTCAGTCTCTGGGTGAAGGATTTTAGCGAACAGTAGACCACCTGGTGCTGCCATGAATGATGCCGCAACTAGGTACTCTAGTGGAACACCCATAGATGCGTAACCAGCTAGTACACCACCAGCAACAGAAGCTAGACCACCACACATTACCGCGAATAGCTCTGATTGAGTCATTTTTGGAACGAATGGGCGAACAACTAGAGGTGCCTCAGTTTGACCTACGAAAATGTTAGCTGCCGCTGACATTGATTCCGCACGAGAAGTGCCTAGCGCTTTTTGTAGTGCGCCACCAAGAATCTTGATAACCCATTGCATAACGCCAATGTAGTAAAGAACTGAAATCAGTGCAGAGAAGAAGATCAGTGTAGGAAGAACACGGAATGCGAAGATGAAACCGCCGCCGCCGAATACTTCGAACATCTTGTCAGAAACAAGACCACCGAACAGGAATGATGAACCATCGTTACCGTAGTTGATAACGTTAGAAACACCTGAAGAGAAACCGTTTAGTAGATCACGGCCCCAAGGTACATACAGAACAAATGCACCTAATGCGAATTGGATAGCGAATGCGCCACCCACAGTTCTAAAGTTGATAGCTTTTCGGTTGTTAGAAAATGCCACTGCAATCGCAAGAAGCACTACCATACCGATTAGGCTCATAAACAGGCTCATAGTTTATGACTTCCTTATAAGTTATTTATTGGCGTGTTACAAAATGGAGCTATAAAGCGGGGGCAATTATACTCATGCAGAATCAATTAAAGTAATGCCAGCCTCACACTTTCCTATAAGATTCATGATTGATTCAACCAGCTTTGTGAGTTAATTCACAATAAGCAGGAAAACGTTTTCGATTTCAAACCACATCTTTAGATTTTATTCACATATCGAGAAAGCAAAATTGCTATTTTTCCACAGTTGAGAGGCAATCGATTGCTTTCGGCCGTTATGCAACTCTACGAGCTCATTAAAGACGTGAATGAGTTTGGCTGGGTGATTTGACTCCCCTTGATATCCAAGTATAGGCATATCTGGTGCGTCTGTTTCGATTACTAGGTTTTCGAGTGGTAATTTTTGAATTGCGTCGCGTGTTTTCTTGGCTCTTGGGTAGGTAATCGTTCCTCCTACACCGATAAAAAAACCTAATTTGACCCACTCCATGGCTTGCTGATAACTCCCAGAAAAAGCGTGTAGCACACCACCTCTAGGGAGATTCGCCGCTTTCACCATTTGAATGAGGCGATTGTGCGCTTTTCGGCTATGTAAAATAACTGGGAGTTCGAAGCGTCTAGCCAGCTCAAATTGAACTTCAAGTGTCTTTTCTTGCAACTGTGGGTCAACATCAATGGCAAAATCTAAACCACACTCTCCTATTGCCACGCACTGTGGCCCTTTTTGATTTAGATAGCCTTCTAGCTCTGTAAGGTGCTGCTCAACGTTATCTTCAAGAAAATACGGATGAAAGCCGAGCGCATAATACAAATTAGCATGTTGCTCTGCCAAGGTTTGAATACGAGCCCAATTTTGCGGACCGACGGAAGGAATCAAAATTCTCGCGACACCTTGCGTTTGAGCAAGCTCAAGTTGATGCGCAAAGTCATCTTGAAACACATCAAAATCAAAGTGGCAGTGCGTATCAAAGAGCTTCATCTTGACGCTTTTTATCTGTATCTGCGGGCAGAAAATCAGAAGATCGTTGGGCTTCACTCTTCTCTTCAGTTTGATGGGCAGGGTCTTTTCGATATGGGACACAACTGCGTTTCTGATCGGGAGTTAACCCCATCTCTTTACACCAGTTGTCGTAACGCTTTAGCCCACGTTTAAACCAATTCATATCTTATCCTTATATAAAAACGCCCTTGGCTAAGTTTATAGCCAAGGGCGTTTTAAAATCTAGTTTGCGTTACGGCTTACCCTAACCGCGCAAATTAGTGCTCACGTGTCGCACGGAAATCAACGTCAGGAAAACGCTCTTTCGCTAAGTTTAAGTTAACCATTGTTGGAGCGATATACGTTAGATTATCACCACCATCCAATGCTAAGTTCGCTTGATTCTTGCGTTGGAACTCATCCAGTTTCTTCGCATCATCACACTCAACCCAACGCGCAGTTGCAACGTTAATGCCTTCATAAATCGCTTCAACGTTATACTCAGATTTCAAACGAGCCACAACAACATCGAACTGAAGTACACCAACGGCACCAACGATCAGATCGTTGTTCTGTAGAGGACGGAATACCTGTACCGCACCTTCTTCTGATAGCTGAACCAAACCTTTGAGAAGCTGCTTCTGCTTTAGTGGATCTTTCAGGCGAATACGACGGAATAGTTCCGGAGCGAAGTTCGGAATACCAGAGAACTTCAATGATTCACCTTGCGTAAAGGTATCACCAATCTGAATAGTACCGTGGTTGTGTAGACCAATGATGTCACCGGCGTAAGCGTGTTCTGCACGTGCACGGTCACCAGCCATAAAGGTTACTGCATCAGAGATACTCACTTGCTTGCCAAGACGAACGTGGTTCATCTTCATACCTTGCGTGTAAGTGCCCGATACAATACGCATGAATGCGATACGGTCGCGGTGTTTTGGGTCCATGTTCGCTTGGATCTTAAATACGAAACCAGAGAACTTCTCTTCAGTCGCTTCAACTTCACGTTCAACCGCTTGACGAGTTTTCGGCGCTGGAGCCCATTCAGTTAGACCGTCTAGCATATGATCCACACCAAAGTTACCTAATGCAGTACCGAAGTAAACTGGCGTCAGGTCACCTGTTAGGAACATTTCCAAATCAAACTCAGGGCAAGCACCCATGACAAGCTCAAGCTCTTCTCGAACACTTTCCGCAAGGCCTGCACCAACTTTTTCATCAAGCTCTGGGTTATCGAGACCTTTGATGATTCGAACTTCTTGAATCTCATGACCGTGACCTGATTCGTATAAAATCGTTTCATCACGGTGAATGTGGTACACACCTTTAAATTCTTTACCACAGCCGATTGGCCATGTAATTGGCGCACACATCATGCC
The DNA here is from genome assembly GCF_033340055.1 of Vibrio sp. 1580. Taxonomy (NCBI): domain Bacteria; kingdom Pseudomonadati; phylum Pseudomonadota; class Gammaproteobacteria; order Vibrionales; family Vibrionaceae; genus Vibrio; species Vibrio sp. 1580. Next base: position 211,028 of record NZ_JAWOVT010000005.1, on the reverse strand, counting down.
CAACTCGTTTTCTACCTCGTCCAATACTTCCATTGGATCACGAACGTCACGGTCAAGTTTGTTCATGAAGGTTACGATTGGCGTGTCACGCAGACGCGTTACTTCCATCAGCTTACGTGTACGATCCTCGACACCTTTCGCCGCATCGATAACCATCAAACACGAGTCTACTGCCGTTAACGTACGGTATGTATCTTCCGAGAAGTCTTCGTGTCCAGGCGTATCAAGTAGGTTTACCAGACAGTCATTGTAAGGGAACTGCATTACAGAAGTGGTAACCGAGATACCACGTTCCTTTTCCATTTCCATCCAGTCTGATTTTGCGTGCTGTGCGTTACCACGACCTTTAACCGTACCTGCTTTTTGGATCGCGTTTCCGAATAACAGTACTTTTTCAGTAATGGTGGTTTTACCCGCATCCGGGTGAGAAATAATAGCGAACGTTCTGCGCTTAGACACTTCGCCTAAAAAAAGGGGATTTGACATTAGTTAATCTTCTAAATTACTTTCATGCTCACAAAATAGGCAAGCATATCTACTATTCGATATTGTGCGGTATTCTCGCTTATTATCGCTGTGCTAGCAAACTGGAAAGACATGAACTGAATTTACTCGGCTCACCAGCCTTTACCTGCAACTAACAAGGGAAAGCCAGCTCCACACAAAGAGATGTAAAAATTCAAAAAATTATTATTACATATTCAAAAGCCTCGAATCCGGATACGCATTTAAAGCATAAGTGTTGATGAGGTAATTAGTAACGGCCTAAAACTAACTCAAAAATAAGTAACTCATGATAATGGCGTCTTCCTTACCATTTCCCGATTTAGCTGGGTAATAGTTGTAACGACGGTCCACTTCATTAAAACCTGCTTGCTCATAAATATGGATAGCTGGGTGATTACTTTCACGCACTTCTAACCAAGCACTCTCTGCTTTGGCTTGTTCACAGTATTCAATAAACGCGTCCAGCAATTTTTGCCCTAGCCCTCTGCCCTGTTGAGAAGGTGCTACTGCAATATTTAATAGTGTCACTTCTCCAACAATATTCTGTCCATAGAAGTAACCAACCACTTGAGAGCCTTCCAGCATCACATGATGGCAAGCACCGCGACTGGATAAGTCACGAACCAAAGATTCGGCCCAAGGGTGAGAATGTGCTTGCTGCTCGATTTGCCAAACTTGGTCGAGGTGCTCTGCACGCATCGGCGTAATTTCAATTGTCACGCATTAGCTCCGTTAAGAAGAGTACGAACAGATTTGTTGCCACAATGCGCGGCGCTGTTCGTTATTACCATCAATATCTTGTAATAGTGGCGAGGTCAGGTGCTTTGCCTTGATGCTTTGATCAGCCTCACAGCCTGCAAACCACACCCACTCTAGCTGATGTTCACCCAGCATGGATAAGCGCTCAGGCTCTAGGTGTAGCGCATCATCAAGCGTGAGCTTAATGCTTTTTAATACGCGCTCAAACATCAATGCCGTCTCGTTTTCTGGACATATTGGCGATACCAATAGGAGTTTACATGAACTTTGCAAATCCAATAATGGCGATTGATAGCCTTCCAGTCTTTCAGGGTGTACCAGCTCCCATGTGCTGATCCCCATTTCACGTAAATACTGTTTCTCGTTAATTGACATTTTCCGTCACCTATTTGAACGAGGGCAATCCTATCAAATTATCGCGATTATACCTAAAGGACTTCAAGAAACACCTGAACACAATGAGATGATTTGGATATTCCTGAACATAGCGTTTTGCCAACGGCCACACATTGGGTATGACATATGAGGTACATTATGAAATTCTTAAATACGCTACTACTTTGCACACTGGTAGCCGCCACCAGCGTGAGTGTTTTTGCTAATAACAGCGATGAGTGGGAGCTGATTGCAACGAAAACCGTTAACTTTCATACAGAAACAGATACCGTGACACCAAATAGCCATTCCGAAACCGAAGCTTCAGTAAAATAAAACTAAAATGTGTGCAAGGAACGGTAGACATGAATGGTTTAAAAGTCGTCATGACAGATGGTAGTGAGAAAAAGCTTTCCTCTATGGGCGTACTAACAAGCGGATTGTCGACTCGTGCCTGGAGCCTTCCAGGTACAAAAGAAGCCAAGCTAAAACGGATTGAAATGACTTACAGTAGCTGGGGAAGCACAAAACTTAGCCTGCTAGGGGTAAGTAAAAAAGCGAAAATAGAGGTCTGGGGCAAAAAGAAAAGTAACCAGTCATCCTAACCTCCCTATCTCAGTTTTCAGTGAATAAGAAAGAAGCCCACTTAGTCGTGGGCTTCTTTCATTTACAGTTCAGAGAACTCTGGCGCATAGTCTATGCGTCCGGAGCGTCCAGCACATTGACCTTCGACCAACTCTGCGACTCGAAATGCACCTTTAGGGACATCCCAAGCACATTCAAAGCCCATCTCGTCGCATGATTGAAAACCCTGGCGCGCGTAATAATCAGGATCGCCCAACACCACACACACTGGGTAACCAAAATCACGCAGTGAATCAAAACCTTCTTTGATCAACTCTGCAGCGATGCCTTGGCGACGGTAATCTTCATGAACAGCTAATGGCGCTAGCCCTTGCCATGACAAATCTTCACCATTTAAGGTCACAGGGCTAAATAAAGCATGGCCTATCACCTCTCCCTCATCTGTACACGCGACTAAGGAAAGCGTGAATTTGCTGTTTTCGCGCAAACGCATCACAAGCTCAGCTTCAGCTTCCGTCGGGAAGGCGTGTTTCAATAAGCGGTCAATGGTAAGAATGTCCGCTGGGGCTTCAGTTCGAATAAGCATTCGCTACTCCGGTTGGTTGTGCAGGCGCTTGAACTCCTTTCTGAACAAAATCAGCCAATTGATTCAAAGCGACTTGCATTGCTTTCGGTAACTGCTCTAAGTCGACACTGTCCATTAAGTTTTTCACTTCTAAGCCAAGCTCAGTATCACCTTCAATTGAAAGGCGACGTTGGAAGAACAGTGTGTCAGGGTCTTCTTTACGACCAGCAATCAGTACTAGGTCGTTTAGATTACCACTAAAACTCACATCTTCCTGAACTGGTTTTTCAGCTACCACCAATTTTTCGTCTTGATAGCTGATGTACCATGCTAAGTTCAAGTCTTTAATCGCAACTTTTAACCACTTGTCTTCAAGGAACTCAAAGTCACCATCTTCCAAGGCTTCTTTAAACACCATTTTTAGCCCTTCTAGCAACGCTTTTTGCTGAATTGGCTGTGGTAATAACTGGACTGGAGAACGCAAAATATTAGCTGCGTTCTTTACTAGTTGACTGCGAATCTTGTTTAACACGTTCATTATCCGTTACTTTGTCATTAGGTTGCTTATATTAAGCAATCGTGGCGATGAGATTACTGTTATGTATCAATAAAGTGCTTATTTTAGATTGGTGGTTTATTGCTCACTAACGCTTCTTTTTTTGAACTTACGTGTATTATTGATGCGAACAGGTGGATAAACACTTTTACAACCGTATTTTCAAAGTTATAGTTATCTGAGCGTATCCATGTGATTGTCGACTGCACAGCTAAAACCGCGAGCCCTTTAATGGCAAGTAACACTTTGGCTTGGTGGTAGATCGCCGCAGGCTTATCAGGGTGTCGCTTTTTATACACGGACGAATAATCTGGCTCATTGGAGATCGGTAATACCCTAATGCCTTCCCAGCAATTAAAACATTGGTTTGCCACGCTAACCTCAAATAGCCCTTTCTTCTTTGCCATTCTTGATAAAAAACACAATTATCGAATGGTAAGTGACCGTTACTGCGATATCGCAGGTTTAAGTCATGAGGAAATCGTCGGCTTAAACGATTGCCAAGTGCTGGGTGAACAGTTTTATAAGAAGCTTGCACCATACTATCAGCGCGCGTTCAAAGGGGCACATGTCGAAGCCGAAATCACGCTCGATGAAACCGACCTTGAAACCAGTCTTCACTTTAGTCTTTCGCCAGTTTTTGAAGGTAACGACATTCGCTTTGTTGTTTTTCACGCTGTCGATACTTCAGAAAAGCAGATACTCGTTCGCTCCTTAGAAGAGTCCGAAAGTAAGTTTGCGAAGTTAACACAACTGCTACCAGACGGCTTACTGCTTATCGAAGATGATATTGTCATCTCTGCGAACCCCGCATCAGCGCGCCTTCTCGGACTTAACTCTCCTCATGAATTGTTGGGCGAAGAGCTAAGTCGTTTATTCATCGATGAAAACAGTAAAAAGGTATTTAGTCATCGATTGAGTACATTAATTTCTGACAAACCTTTTGTCTGCTTAACCAGTGCAAGATGCGGCTTTGAACGGAAAGTTCAGCTACACGCGGATTCCACGGCGATATTAGGTAGCGAATCTCAAATTATCCTAATCCAAGATGCTGATGATGCGCCCAAAAACCTGTCTTCTGCATCGAATGAAGACATACACATTGACTCGCTCACCAAACTCTACAACCGCTTTGGCTTCACCAAACGTTTGGAACAGCTGATCAAAAAGCAAACACCGCTTCTGGTGTTCTATTTGGATATCGATAACTTCAAAAACATTAATGACTCACTTGGTCACCATATTGGCGATAAAGTGATTCAAGAGGTATCGGCCCGTCTTAAACGGTTACTGCCAAACCAAGCGATTATTGGTCATTTGGGTGGCGATGAGTTTGGCGTCATTCTGCCGGAGCCAGAAAACACCCGCATGGCTGAAATTTTGTCCGATCGCATTATCTCGTTGATCAACCAACCTTTCGACTTGCACCACTTCAGTAAACGCCTTGCGTGTTCAATTGGTAGCGTTCGATACCCTGAAGACGGACAAGATGCGCGAATCCTACTACAAAATGCCGATACTGCGATGTATGAAGCCAAAGATCGTGGTAGAAATCGTCTGATCAAATTTAACGATCAAATGAACAAAGAAGCGCGTATGCGTTTGTGGCTTGAAATTGAACTGCAAAAAGCATTGCAGCAGAACGGTTTGGAAGTGTGGTATCAACCTAAGGTTAACGCGCGAGACTTCAGTATCAACGGCGCAGAAGCGCTCGTTCGTTGGAAGCATCCAGTCGAAGGGTACATTAGTCCTGGCTCATTCATTCCTGTCGCCGAGCGCGCTGGGTTAATAGAACACCTTGGACGTGTCGTGATGCGTGATGTTTTCAATACGGTAAAACGTTGGAAGCAACAAGGCATACTGCCAGGCCGTGTCGCCATCAACCTCTCTCCCGAGCAATTTGGCAACCCACAGCTGATCGACTTTATGGAAAAGCTGCTTCGCACTACCGAGCTTGATCCAAGCTGCATTACCTTCGAGCTAACCGAAAGTGCCGTGATGAGTGATAGCGAACATACACTGCAAATGTTGAATGCGATTAAAAAGCTTGGCTTCGCTCTCTCTATCGATGACTTTGGTACCGGCTACTCTTCTCTTTCCTACTTAGCGCGTTTTCCTATTGACGAGCTAAAAATCGACCGCGCTTTTATTAATGATATCGACACACTACCGAAACAAGTCACTGTGATTGAAAACATCATTAATCTGGGTAAGTCGCTCGACTTAACTGTCGTTGCCGAGGGGGTGGAAACCCACCAGCAAGCGACCCTGCTCTCTAACCTTCAATGTAATGCGATTCAAGGATTCCATTTTTATCGCCCGCAGCCAAAACATGAAATTGAAGAGCTGTTTGTACAGAATCGTCGTCACAAGAACTAACCCCGACCCGATACCCTTACTCGCAAGGGGTAAATATCGACTTTATTGAGCTAAACCTAACTTAGGTCAATTTCGCTATTCATAATTCTTCATAAAATGCGGACACCTTTTTATTCTCAATGATTGTGAGCATATGGAACTCTTGTGTCCCGCGGGTAACCTGCCTGCGTTAAAAACTGCGATTGATTGCGGTGCCGATGCCGTCTACATTGGTTTCAAAGATGATACCAACGCCCGTCACTTTGCTGGCCTCAACTTTAACGGCAAAAAGTTAGAAAAAGCGGTGCAATACGTTCATGACCGCAATAAAAAAATTCATGTCGCGTTGAATACCTTCGCTCATCCCAATGGCTTCGAGCGCTGGACGAACGCAGTAGACAATGCAGCGGCACTGGGTGTAGACGCGCTGATTGTTGCAGACATTGCAGTGCTGGAGTACGCGGCTCGCAAATATCCCGATCTAGAACTACACCTTTCAGTGCAAGCATCAGCGACCAACGTCGCAGCCATTGATTTTTACAAACAAAACTTTAACGTAAAACGGGTAGTATTACCTCGCGTTTTATCGATTCATCAGGTCAAACAGCTTTCACGCAACATCACTAGCGATGTCGAGTTAGAAGTCTTTGCTTTTGGTAGCCTTTGCATCATGTCTGAAGGTCGCTGCTACCTATCGTCATATATGACAGGCGAGTCTCCAAACACTGTGGGAGCATGCTCTCCAGCTAAGTACGTTCGCTGGCAAGAAACAGAAAATGGTCTGGAATCCCGCCTTAACGACATTTTGATCGATCGCTACAGCGCCGGTGAAAATGCGGGCTACCCTACCTTGTGTAAAGGTCGTTTCGAAGCAGAAATCGAAGGCGAGAAAAAACGCTACCACGCACTGGAAGAACCAACCAGTTTGAACACCCTCTCTATGCTGCCAGAACTATTTGCTGCAAATGTGGCGTCTGTAAAAATTGAAGGTCGCCAACGTAGCCCAGCTTACGTAGAACAAGTCACTCGAACATGGCGAGCCGCGATTGACCGTTACCAAGCAAACCCAGAAGCTTATCAAGTCGAAGCGGCTTGGGATGCCGCATTGGCAAACGTGTCTGAAGGTACGCAGACCACACTTGGTGCTTATCACCGCAAATGGCAGTAGAGGTTAAGATGGATAATTCAATGAAATACGCGCTTGGTCCGCTGTTGTACTTCTGGCCAAAACAAGATATCGAAGCGTTTTATGAACAAGCGAAATCAAGCTCCGCGGACATCATCTATCTTGGGGAAACCGTATGTTCAAAACGTCGAGAAATGAAGCCTTCGCATTGGCTTGAAATCGCAAAAGAGCTGTCTGCATCTGGCAAGCAAGTGGTGCTATCAACAATGGCACTACTAGAAGCTCCGAGTGAAGTAAACATAATGAAGAAGTACATCGACAACGGTGACTTCGCGATTGAAGCAAATGACGTATCTGCTGTTCAATTGGCATCAGAGCATAAAGTGCCTTTCGTCGTTGGCCCTGCAATCAATACTTATAACGCACACACGCTCAACTTATTTTTGAAGCAAGGTATGATGCGTTGGTGCATGCCTGTCGAGCTATCTCGCGAATGGTTAAACGATACTTTAGTTCAGTGTGACGAGCTTGGTATTCGTAACAAGTTTGAAGTTGAGGTATTTAGCCACGGTTATTTGCCTTTAGCGTATTCCGCTCGCTGTTTCACAGCCCGAGCTGAAAACCGAGCGAAAGACGATTGCGAAACCTGCTGTATCAAATACCCTACGGGTATCCAGGTCAGCAGCCAAGAAGGGCAAGAAGTCTTTAACCTTAACGGCATTCAAACACAGTCAGGGTATTGCTACAACCTCATCAATGACTTACCTACTATGAAAGGGCTGGTTGATGTGGTCCGGTTAAGCCCTCTTGGTATCGACACTTTTTCAGAGTTAGAGCGTTTTCGCTCAAACGAATACGGCGATAATCCTGAAAAGCTCGAAAGCCGCCAATGCAATGGCTATTGGCATCAACTAGCGGGCTTAGAAGTAAAAACCATTTAATCCTTAAAGATAAAAGCGAGGCCTAGCCTCGCTTTTATCTGTTAGCTTTTGTTAGCAGGCTTGCACCCTTGGTTCGACAGAACTCTCATTAAGCAGCTTTTTCACATCTCGCCACAACATACTGATCACGACCAAACTCAATGCAATGTTAGACAATGGGAAAGCTAACCAAATACCTGTCACGCCGAAAAGTTTCGGCATAATGAATAAGAATGGCAACTGGACCAGCATGTTGCCTAGTGTTACAAACATAGCTTTGCTGCCTTTGTTTACTGATTGATAGTACGCGGCCGCCACAACTAAAAAACCATCTAAGAACAACGCAAACATGTGTAAACGAATCCCGATCACGGTGCTATCAATCAACTGTTGGTCAGCATTATTAAACACCGCAACCAGTTCGTACGGGAAAAGGTTCATCAAAACAACGAACGCCACCCCACCAAGCACAGATGTCCCCATCGCGACCTTTAATAACTTTCTGATGTTCTCCTGATTACGTGCACCGTGGTTGAAGCTCACTAAAGGCTGCATACCATTCGCAATTCCTTCTGCTATCAGATAGTAAACCGTCACGATGTACCCCAAAATGGCGTACGCTCCGATCAACATTGCACTTCCGTATTGAGCAAATAACGAGTTGTGCAGTGCCACCATCACAGAGCCGTAGGCGTACATAAAGAAACTTGATGTACCTATCATGATAATCTTTGGTGCAGCATCAACCTGAACTTTGAAGTCGCGGATACGAAGGCGTAATGTTGCTTTTGAAGTAAAGAAGTAACCAATACCGAGCACAGTGACCACTAATTGTGCAAGTGCAGTGGCAATAGCGGCTCCGGTTAACTCCCACTCCAACCAAGCAATAAATACGTAGTCTAATACAATGTTAATAACGGCACCGATGACCATCAAAATCGTTGCTAAGTTCGGGCTGTCGTCATTGCGTAATAAAAACGGAACTGCGATAGAACCCAACGTGAATACGCACGCGACAATCAGAATATGCAAATATTGCAGCGCAAGTTCAAACACTCGCCCTTCCGCACCTTGCCAGCGAATAAATTCATCCGAAAACAAGAACAATATTGTAGCAACGATCGGCATCAATGCCGCTAACAACGTCAATCCGGTCGTTAGGATTCGCTTAGCGCCTTCATGATCGTTCTCTCCTTGCTTGATCGAAGTCAGCGCGCCAGTCCCCACCCCAATCATCATTCCTATACCGAGGATCGAACCGATAATAGGCCACGCAACATTGATCCCAGCTAATCCGTCAGCGCCAACATAACGGCCAATAAAAATGCCATCAACTATTTGATACAAACCGTTTACGAGCATTGCTGCGACGGTTGGAATCGTATATTTCCAAAACTGTCTATAAATTGAGTTTTGCATGACTGTCACCAGTAGTTAGCAAAGCTAACCATTTAATTAGCAAGGCTAACTAAATGGTTAAATTAAATAAAAGAAAGATGAAACAACAAAAACTAAACCATACAGCTGAGGCCTTTGCTTCAGTTTAAAATGACTTATTACTCAATGCTTTATTCAATAAAGCTTGTAACTGTTCAGCTTCTTGCTGATTTAATTGTTGCATCATTTGGTCAGAGATATCTTTGTACACTACCTGCTCCAAAGACATTTTTTCTGCGACTTCTTCCGTAAGCAACACACGCTTAGCACGAGCATCCTCATTACATGCGATGCGTTTCACCAAACCCTTTTTTTCCAAACGCACAACCATTGTCGATGCGGAAGGCTTAGTCACTTGCAGCTCTTCTGCAAGATCGGTTATTCGCACACCCTCAGGGTAAACCTGAATCACACGTAAATAATCGAACTCATTAAAGCTTAGATGTGATAATGGATCTTCTTTGGCATAGACACGCCAAGCTTTGGCGCAAAAACGCTCTAAATCAATCAAGCTTTCTTCTAATGCCATAAAAGCCACCACCACTTAGTTAGCAAGACTAACTATTTTAAATGAGTCACTCATCAAGTTCAATCATAAAAAAAGCCGCTCTCATCGAGCGGCTCTAAATCATTCAATTTCCAGCTTCTTGGCAGCCTTTAACTTGGCCAATCTATCTTGCTGTAATTGATCGTAAATTTGCGCCAACTCCAAGAAAGAATAGCGATGCTCAACATAATCGTAAACGTTGAACGAAATCGCGAGCTTATAAAGTGAGATGGCACTTGCGATATCACCTTCAAGCTGATTACGCTTTCCAAGGTAGAAATACGTTTCCGTCAATCGTTCAGCTAGGCGATAGTTCTCTCTCGTTCCATCCATAATTGCTTTAAGCGCGTCTTCGTCCGAGACGTCTCGCAGCATGATAGCAACAAGAACCCACCCCCACTCTTCACTACGATCTCGTAAATAACGCTGTTGAAGATTGGCTTTTGCTTGCTCTGGATTTTGCTCAGCTTCGATGATGTACAGCCATAATGAACGAAAAGGATCCGTTGGCATTTCTTGATAATGCTTGGTCATATCTTCTAAAGCGAGATCGATTCGGCCACCATAATACAGTGCAATCGCACGGTTGCGCTCAGCATAGGTATTATCAGGAGCCAACTCTATGGTCGAGTCAAACGCTTCATATGCCGCATCAAACTCTCCTACTTGGGTAAAGTATACTCCCAAAAGATTGAAGATGTCCGGCTGAGCAGGATTCAACTGCAAAGACTGGTTAAAGTCCAAACGGGCAAGATCACGTAAACCAACGCTGTCGTAGTAGCTACCGCGCTCATAATGCATTTTAGCGCGCACTTCATCACTAAGGTCGGGACGTTGTAGCAACTGCGAGAGACGCGCGATTTGTACTTCTTGTTGAACACTAGGCTGAAGTGGCACCGCCATCGGTGGATATAACCACTTTTGTGCTGATTGTTGAGAAGTATTTGCACAACCGGTCAGCGCGATAGCAACACATAAAATTGCGGTTTGAAACCATTTCACTAATTGATACTCCTGTTTGGACCGCTCAAGATTTATTTCTCTTAATGCAATATAGGCGATAACCTCGTTTGAGGTTAATACATCGAAACAAACCAAAAAAGGGGAGCGAAAATGCTCCCCTTTTATAACATGCTTTCAGGCCCTTAATCTAATAAAAGGCTGAAAGTCTCATTTTGTCTTACTCGTCTTTAGCAGCTGGTGCTTCAGCAGCAGCTTCTTCAGCTGGCTTTTCTACCGCTTCTTTCATGCTTAGACGTACACGGCCTTGGCGGTCGATTTCAAGAACTTTAACTTGAACTTCTTGACCTTCAGCTAGGTAGTCAGACACTTTCTCTACGCGTTTTTCTGCGATTTGAGAAATGTGTACAAGACCATCTTTGCCTGGAAGAACCGTTACGAATGCACCGAAGTCAGCTAGACGTGCAACTTTACCTGTGTAGATACGGCCCACTTCCACTTCAGCAGTGATCTCTTCGATACGGCGGATAGCTTCTTTCGCAGCAGTGCCTTCAGTTGCCGCAATCTTGATAGTACCGTCGTCTTCGATTTCGATAGTTGTACCAGTCTCTTCAGTTAGAGCACGGATAACTGCACCACCTTTACCGATAACGTCTTTGATCTTCTCAGCGCTGATCTTCATCGTGTGAATACGCGGAGCAAATTCAGAGATGTCTTCACGAGCACCAGAGATAGCTTCATCCATTACAGATAGGATGTGCTTACGTGCGCCTTGAGCTTGGTTAAGCGCAATTTGCATGATTTCTTTAGTGATGCCTTCGATCTTGATGTCCATTTGAAGTGCAGTGATACCAGTGTTAGTACCTGCTACTTTAAAGTCCATGTCACCTAGGTGGTCTTCATCGCCAAGGATGTCAGAAAGTACAACGAAATCGTCACCTTCTTTAACAAGACCCATTGCGATACCAGCAACAGATGCTTTGATTGGTACACCTGCGTCCATAAGCGCAAGAGAAGTACCACATACTGAAGCCATTGAAGATGAACCGTTAGATTCAGTGATTTCCGATACAACACGTACTGTGTATGGGAACTCATCAACAGAAGGCATTACTGCAGCAATACCACGCTTCGCCAGTTTACCGTGGCCGATTTCACGACGCTTAGGAGAACCTACAAAACCAGTTTCACCTACACAGTATGGAGGGAAGTTGTAGTGCAGTAGGAAGTGATCTTTACGCTCACCAGTTAGCTCATCGATGATTTGAGCATCACGCTGAGTACCTAGCGTTGCCGTAACGATCGCCTGAGTTTCACCACGAGTGAATAGCGCGCTACCGTGAGTACGAGGAAGAACACCAGTACGTACATCTAGTGCACGAACCATGTCTTTTTCACGGCCATCGATACGTGGGTTACCTGCAATAATACGGCTACGTACTACTGTCTTCTCTAGATCATGGAAGATAGTGTGGATTTCTTTTGTATCTGCTTCAGGATCTTCAGCAAGAAGAACTTCATTTACTTCCGCAGCGATCTCATGGATGCGGTCGTAACGAGCCATTTTCTCAGTAATTTGGTAAGCTTCAACAAGTTTAGCTTCTGCTAGATCAGCAATCTTATTTTTAAGCGCTGTGTTCTCTTCAGGAGCAACCCAATCCCAAGCAGGAGTTGCAACTTCTGCTTTGAATTCGTTGATAGCTTGAATAGCAACTTGTTGTTGGTCATGACCATAAACAACCGCCGCTAGCATTTCTTCTTCAGTTAGGTTGTCCGCTTCTGACTCAACCATCAGTACTGCTGACTCTGTACCTGCAACAACAAGGTCAAGCTTAGAAGTTTCTAGTTCAGTTTGGCTAGGGTTAAGTACAAGCTGACCATCGATATGACCAACACGCGCCGCACCGATAGGGCCGTTGAATGGAATGCCAGAGATAGCAAGAGCAGCAGAAGTACCGATCATTGTAACGATATCTGGCTGAACATCTGGGTTTACAGACATTACTGTCGCGATAACCTGAACTTCGTTTTTAAACGCGTCTGGGAATAGCGGACGGATTGGACGGTCGATTAGACGAGCTGTTAGCGTTTCGCCTTCAGAAGGACGACCTTCACGTTTGAAGAAGCCGCCTGGGATTTTACCCGCAGCGTAAGTACGCTCTTGGTAGTTAACCGTTAGTGGGAAGAAGTCTTGACCTGCAACGGCTTCTTTTTTACCTACAACAGATACGAATACAGACGTATCATCCATTGTGACCATAACTGCTGCTGTAGCTTGACGTGCAATAACGCCAGTTTCTAAAGTAACTGTGTGGTTACCGTACTGGAACGTTTTAACAACTGGTTTTTCGAACATTGTTATTCCTTGTTTCTAATCTTCCTTTAGTGCTTAAAGAAATCTTAGATGTGTTAATTGACACTCAAGGCATTACGAATCGCGACTAGTAAAAAGAAACTCGGAAGTTCCTTTTGAATAGTCGCGACCTTTTGGTCGACGTGGTTGACTGTAATGCTATGAGCTTTTGAGAAAACCTCTTACAAGGTTTAGCCGCCAGTATTATAACGGCATAAGTCTAATTTGGCTAAATTTAGGCAACAAAAAAGGGGCATAAAGCCCCTTTTTAGACAAACTGCTATGCAGTCGCTGATTAGCGACGTAGGCCTAGACGTTTGATTAGGTCTTGGTAGCGAGCTAGGTTTTTACCTTTTAGGTAATCTAGAAGCTTACGACGACGAGAAACCATGCGTAGAAGACCACGACGGCTGTGGTGATCGCCTTTGTGCGCTTTGAAGTGACCTTGTAGGTGGTTGATAGAAGCTGTAAGTAGAGCTACTTGAACTTCTGGTGAACCAGTGTCGCCTTCGCCTTGTGCGTATTCTGCAACGATTGCTGCTTTAGTTTCTGCATTCAGAGACATAATTCTCTCCTAATAAGAGTAGGTTTAAAGTTGTAGCAGCCAATCTCTGATTCAGCCGCTACGCGAAGCGCGGATTATAGGGAAATTTCCTATCTCGTGCAATATAAAAATACCGACACTCAGGTCGGTATTTTCAATCATTTACTTGGATGCAACGTCATCTCGGAACACGACCAATCGCTTAGGAGCGATTTTGCCATCTTCGTTCATTTCGCCAACGCCAATAAACAAGCGTTCTTCACCCATAGTAAGGCGAAGTGAGCCCTCTGTCGGAGCACCAAATACTTGAACGGGCTGCCCATGTTGGACCATATCCGCCAGTTCAGGCACCAAGTTGACTTCTGGTAAGTCTTCTACCGCTGTATCCATTGGCAAAAGCAGTGGGTCCAGTAGTTCTCGAGGCGCTCGTTCCTCGCGGTGAGCTTGCTCTAGCAACTCATTTAGTTGCTCAAGTGTTACCATATTCTCGTAAGGGTATTTAGCAACACCAGTACGACGAAGCATAGTTACGTGCGCACCACAACCTAACATTTCGCCCAGATCATCAACGATAGTACGAATATAGGTACCTTTAGAGCAGTGCACTTCCATCTCTACTTCATCGCCTTCAAAACGGTGAAGAACAATCTCATATACCGTGATCTTACGAGATTCACGCGGAACTTCGATGCCTTTACGAGCGTATTCATACAAGGGTTTACCTTGATACTTCAACGCAGAGAACATGGAAGGCACTTGATCAGATTCACCACGGAACTGATCGATGCACGCTTCTAGCTTGTCTAACGTAACATCGACTGGACGCGTCTCTACAACTTCACCATCCGAGTCAGACGTATTGGTACGTTCACCCAGCTTTGCGATCACACGGTAGCGTTTATCAGAATCAAGAAGAAACTGAGAAAATTTTGTCGCTTCACCCAAGCAAATTGGCAGCATGCCTGTCGCTAATGGGTCCAAGGCTCCAGTGTGGCCTGCTTTCTCAGCAAAGTAGATTCGCTTTACTTTTTGCAGTGCATCATTGGAAGAGATACCTGTTGGTTTGTCCAACAGTATAACGCCATTAATTGGACGACCTTTACGACGACGAGCCATTATTCTTCGTCCTCACGACCAGAATCTTTTTGCTTTTGTTTGTCTGAACTAACGACTTCAGACACTAGGTTAGACATACGCATACCTTCAACAAGCGTATTGTCATAGTGGAAGCGGATTTCTGGCGTTAAACGTAGACGAATACGCTTACCTAACATCATGCGAATGTGCACTTCGTGCTCACGTAGCGCTGCTAGACATGATTCAGGTGTTTGCTCACCCACACACAGGAAGGTCACAAATACTTTTGCGTAAGCTAGGTCACGAGAGACTTCTACGTCTGAGATCGTCACCATGCCAAGGCGAGAGTCACGAACTTCACGTTGAAGGATCATCGCTAGTTCTTTTTGCAGCTGCTGTGCAACGCGCTGCGTGCGGCTAAATTCTTTTGACATATCTTTACTCTTATATAGAAAGAATGGGGGGTTGGTCAAAGCCAGCCCCCCATGGTGTATTCAACAACCAATTACTACTTATCTTTCAAAGACAATATTAGTAATTTTAGTCAATTAGTCTAGAGTACGTTTAATTTCAACGATTTCGAAGACTTCGATTTGGTCACCAACGCGAACATCATTGTAGTTCTTAACGCCGATACCACATTCGTAGCCATTCTTAACTTCTTGAACGTCATCTTTGAAACGACGTAGTGACTCTAGTTCACCTTCGTAAATAACAACGTTATCACGTAGTACACGGATTGGGTTGTTACGCTTGATCACACCTTCTGTAACCATACAACCAGCGATAGCGCCCAGTTTCGGTGACTTAAACACGTCACGAACTTCAGCAAGACCAATGATCTCTTGCTTGAATTCTGGAGCAAGCATACCGCCCATTGCTTGTTTCACTTCATCAATCAATTGGTAAATGATTGAGTAGTAACGTAAGTCAACAGCTGCGGCTTCAACAGCACGGCGAGCAGAAGCATCTGCACGAACGTTAAAGCCAAGGATGATTGCGTTTGAAGCTTCCGCTAGTACTACGTCAGTTTCCGTAATACCACCTACACCAGAACCAACGATGTTCACTTTAACTTCGTCAGTAGATAGCTTAACTAGTGAGTCAGCGATTGCTTCTACAGAACCTTGAACGTCTGCTTTAAGTACAACGTTAAGTTCAGCAACTTCACCAGCAGTCATGTTAGAGAACATGTTCTCTAGTTTAGATTTCTGCTGACGAGCAAGTTTCACTTCACGGAACTTACCAGCACGGTAGTTAGCTACTTCACGCGCTTTACGCTCGTCACGAACTACTGTTGCTTCATCACCTGAAGATGGTACACCTGAAAGACCTAGGATCTCTACAGGGATAGATGGGCCAGCCGAAGTAATTTCTTTACCTAGCTCATCACGCATTGCACGAACACGGCCGTATTCTTGACCACAAAGAACGATGTCGCCTTTGTTTAGTGTACCTGATTGAACAAGTACTGTTGCAACTGGACCACGACCTTTATCTAGGCGAGATTCAACAACAACACCAGATGCCATGCCCTCAGCTACAGCTGTAAGTTCAAGAACTTCAGACTGAAGAAGGATTGCTTCTAGAAGACCATCGATGTTTGTACCCTGTTTAGCAGAGATGTGAACGAACATGTTCTCACCGCCCCACTCTTCAGGAATAACGTCGTATTGAGCAAGCTCGTTCTTAACGTTATCTGGGTTCGCGTCTTCTTTATCGATCTTGTTCACAGCAACAATTAGAGGAACGCCTGCCGCTTTCGCGTGCTGAATCGCTTCTACTGTTTGTGGCATTACGCCATCGTCTGCTGCAACTACAAGAACAACGATATCTGTTGCTTGAGCACCACGAGCACGCATTGCAGTAAACGCTGCGTGTCCAGGAGTATCAAGGAACGTGATCATGCCGTTGTCTGTTTCAACGTGGTACGCACCAATGTGCTGAGTAATACCACCCGCTTCGCCAGAAGCAACGTGTGTGCGACGGATGTAGTCAAGTGTTGACGTTTTACCGTGGTCAACGTGACCCATGATAGTAA
The DNA here is from genome assembly GCF_033340055.1 of Vibrio sp. 1580. NCBI lineage: Bacteria > Pseudomonadati > Pseudomonadota > Gammaproteobacteria > Vibrionales > Vibrionaceae > Vibrio > Vibrio sp. 1580. Next base: position 194,318 of record NZ_JAWOVT010000005.1, on the reverse strand, counting down.
CAACTGGAGCACGTGGAACTGCTTCCGCGTTAGTGTCACGGTCAGATAGTACCGCTTCTTCCAGTTCGTTCTCTTTACGAAGAACTACTTTATGGCCCATTTCTTCAGCAACAAGTTGTGCTGTTTCTTGGTCGATCACTTGGTTGATAGTCGCCATAGCGCCCATCTTCATCATTACTTTGATAACTTCTGTCGCTTTAACCGACATCTTGTTAGCAAGTTCTGATAGAACGATCGTTTCGCCAATTACAACGTCTTGCTTAGCAACCGTTGCTGACTTATCAAACCCGTGCTGCATTGAAGTCGGCTTAGCAAGTTTGCCCTTACGACCTCTACCGCCACGTTGGTTGTTACGGCCACCGCGAGCTTGGTCGTCTTTACCCGAAGCTGCTTTTTTCTTCTTACGACGACCGCCTTCTACTTTGCGATCTGCTTCATCTTCGGCTTCACGTGCGTATTGTGAAGTCGTTACATGGTAATCTGTATCTTCCATATCACCCTTTTTCTCTTCTGCAGCAGACCAACGCTCTTTATTCTTTTCAGCCAATTCGCGAGCTTCTTCAAGCTTGCGCTGACTTTCCTCTTCAGCCTTACGCTTAGCTTCTTCTTCCTGACGACGTTTAAGCTCGTCGGCCTCTTTTCGCGCTGCTTCTTGCTTAATTTTCTCTTCAGCATCACGCTTTGCTTTTTCTTCAGCATTACGTTGTGCATTCGTATCTACGTCTCGCTTCGCTTTTTCTTCAGCTTCACGTTTCGCTTTTTCTTCCGCTTCACGTTTTGCAGCTTCTTCAGCTTCACGTTTTGCAGCTTCTTCAGCTTCACGTTTTGCAGCTTCTTCTGCTGCACGTTTTGCTGCTTCTTCTGCTTCACGTTGTGCTGCTTCTTCAGCTTCACGTTTCGCTTCATCTTCAATTGTGCTGCGCTTCACGTATGTACGTTTTTTGCGCACCTCAACCTGAACATTCTTACTCTTACCACCACCCGCGTTCACACTAAGTGTACTACGAGTTTTACGCTGAAGCGTAAGGCGAGTCGGCTCTGAATCACCTGATTTATCACCGTGTTCTTTCTTTAAATGAGAGAGAAGCTTCTGCTTCTCTTCATCAGTAACATTGTCAGAGCTCGCCTTTTTAATGCCAGCGTCAGCAAGTTGTTCAATCAAGCGGTCGACTGGCGTACCAATCTCATCACTCAGTGCTTTAACTGTTAATTGTGTCATGCCGCTTCCTCCTTGCCGAAAATTATGCTTCTTCGCCGAACCAACAGATGTTACGTGCGGCCATAATTAGCTCACCTGCACGTTCCTCGGTCAGGCCTTCGATACCTTCTAAATCGTCAATACCTTGGTCAGCAAGATCTTCCAGTGTCGCTACACCTTTCGCTGCCAATTTAAATGCCATCTCACGCTCAAGACCTTCAAGTGCAAGTAGGTCCTCAGCTGGTTCTAGACCTTCAAAAGACTCTTCTTGTGCTAGTGCGATCGTCGTTAGTGCATCTTTTGCACGTCCACGAAGCTCTTCGATTAGTTCTTCATTCAAACCATCGATTTCTAGTAGCTCGTTAACTGGCACGTATGCGATTTCTTCTAGCGTTGAGAAACCTTCTTCAACAAGAAGTTGAGCGAAGTCTTCTTCAATATCTAGGTACTTCATGAAGTTTTCAATAGATGCTTGTGATTCTTCAGCGTGTTTCTTCTGAAGATCAGCAACTGTCATAACATTCAGTTCCCAACCGGTTAGTTGAGATGCTAGACGCACGTTTTGACCGTTACGACCAATAGCTTGCGCTAGGTTGTCAGCTTCAACTGCGATGTCCATTGAGTGTGCATCCTCATCAACGATGATAGAAGCAACATCAGCTGGCGCCATTGCGTTAATAACGAATTGAGCTGGGTTATCATCCCAAAGAACGATATCGATACGCTCACCACCAAGTTCGCCAGAAACAGCTTGTACACGTGCACCACGCATACCAACACACGCACCTACAGGGTCGATACGTTTGTCATTTGTTTTGACAGCGATCTTAGCGCGAGAACCAGGATCACGTGCTGCGCCTTTCAACTCGATAATATCTTCTGCGATTTCAGGCACTTCAACACGGAACAGTTCTGCCAACATTTCTGGCTTAGAACGAGTGATGAACAATTGGAAACCACGTGCTTCAGGCGCGACTTTGTAAAGAAGGCCACGTACGCGGTCGCCTGGACGGAAGTTTTCACGAGGAAGTTGGTCATCACGCAGGATTACCGCTTCAGCGTTATTACCAAGATCAAGCACGATTGTGTCACGGTTTACTTTTTTCACGACACCAGTGATTAGATCACCTTCATTGTCGATGAACTGTTCAACGATTTGTGCGCGCTCAGCTTCACGAACTTTTTGTACGATAACTTGCTTAGCAGTTTGAGTCGTAATACGGTCAAACGTTACTGATTCGATTTCGTCTTCTACGTAGTCGCCAAGCTCGATTGAATCATCTTCGTATTGCGCTGCTTCTAGTGAGATCTCTTTTGTAGGGTTCTCAACGTCATCAACAACTAACCAACGGCGGTAAGTTACAAACTCACCGGTTTTACGGTCAATGGCAACACGTACGTCGATTTCGATTTCGTATTTCTTCTTTGTAGAAGTTGCTAGAGCAATCTCAAGAGCCTCAAAGATACGCTCACGAGGTACCGCTTTTTCGTTCGATACCGCTTCTGCTACCGCTAAAATTTCTTTACTCATTGTATTTAGCCTCTAAGCTTAAACTTTTTTAGGGAACTAAAATTTAGGGATCAGGTTAGCTTTGGAAATGTTACTTAGAGCAAACTCTTCTTGCTGACCGTCTACAGTAATTGTCACTGTTTCGCCATCAACACCGTGGATAATACCTTTCCACTTACGACGGTTTGCTACAGCCATTTTCAATACGATGCTGACCTCGTGACCAATAAATTGCTCGTAATGTGCTGCTTTAAAAAGTGGTCTTTCTAAACCTGGAGAAGACACTTCTAGGCTGTAAGCAACAGAAATTGGATCTTCAACGTCTAAAACTGCACTAACTTGGTGGCTAACTTCTGCACAGTCGTCTACGTTAATACCATTTTCATGGTCAATGTAGATACGTAACGTTGAGTGCGCGCCTGCACGAATGAATTCTAATCCAACTAACTCATAACCTGATGCCGCTACTGGCGCGTCAAGCATTTCAGTAAGTTGTCTTTCTAAACCAGTCATTTAACCACTCCAGAAACAAAAAAAGGGCTCAGAGCCCAATCAAAAAACCAAGCAGTATCTGAGCTATTTCAAAAAGCTCAGATAACAAAAAACCCCGATAGTCGGGGTTTTATGCTGCTGGACCCTGATACGTTAAGAATAGCCAACAATTGCTTTTCTTAACTCGTAGTGTGGTTAGCACTACGCAAACTTGCCAATCTACGATTTCCTTTTAAAGAAAGAGATTGGTTGCGGGGGCCGGATTTGAACCGACGACCTTCGGGTTATGAGCCCGACGAGCTACCAAGCTGCTCCACCCCGCGTCCGACTTGCTGAGCATTATACTCGCAAACAAGTGATTTACAAGTTTGTAAATACATGGTGCCGAGAGAGGGACTCGAACCCTCACACCTAAGGCACTAGCACCTCATGCTAGCGTGTCTACCAATTTCACCATCTCGGCATCAAAACCTTACAGCTTATTGAGGAATTTCATCACCCGCAGGGGCAGGAACTTCACTCGCTGCGTCCTTAACTTGTTCAACAACTGGTTGACCTAACGTTGGGTCTACCCATTGTGATTCAGTCTGGTGCGTAGACATACGACCAAGTAACAAGCTAACGATAAAGAATACGGTTGCTAAAATAGCAGTTGTTCGGGTTAAGAAATTACCTGAGCCGCCAGCACCAAACACTGTGTTTGAAGCACCAGCACCGAACGAGGCTCCCATATCTGCGCCTTTACCTTGTTGAATCAACACAAGGCCAATCACACCAAGCGCTGCCAACAGGTAAATCACAAGTAGAACTGAAAACATTTTTTCCACCTATGTTCCAAATTGTTGAGCCAGCGCCGTTCAAAAGAACAAATCATAATGAACAAGGCTAGCGACCTCCTAACGGGAGGCGGAGCAATACTAGCGAAAGCCAGTAACGCTGACAAGGGAAAATTAGTAAAAAATCAATGCCAATGCGTTAAGCGCTCAAAAAAAGGGCAAAAGATGCCCTTTTCATTCAAGACATGCTTTAACGCAATGATTAACAACTTGCTTTAACAGCCTCAGCGATTTTCAATGCTGAGTGTTGAACTAGTTCACCATCTTCGCCTTCCACCATAACGCGGATCAAAGGCTCAGTGCCAGACTTACGCAGCAGTACACGCCCTTTATCACCAAGTGTCGCCTCTACTTCAGCGACAGCGTTTAATACAGCTGTAGCTTCAAGAGGGTTACTTTCTCCTGAGAAACGGACATTTTCTAAAACCTGAGGATATAATGTCATTCCTTGCGATAGTTCATATAAAGACATATCGCTGCCAATTACAGAAGCAAGTACTTGAAGTGCAGCAACAATCGCATCGCCGGTTGTGACTTTATCTAATAAGATCACATGGCCTGAGTTTTCAGCACCAATTTTCCAACCTTTTTCTAGCAGTTGCTCCATGACATAACGGTCACCAACAGCAGCACGTACAAACGGAATGCCTAGCTGCTTTAAACCATTTTCCATACCCAAGTTAGTCATTAGTGTACCAACAACACCACCCTTTAGCTCACCACGACGAAGTGCATCACGAGCGATGATATAAGCAATTTGGTCACCATCAACTTTGTTACCTAGGTGGTCGACCATAATGATGCGGTCACCATCACCATCAAATGCGAGACCAAGATGCGCTTGCTCTTCAACAACACGCTGTTGAAGAGCTCGTACGTCTGTTGCGCCCACTTTTTCATTAATGTTGATGCCGTTAGGCTCTACGCCCATAGCGATAACTTCTGCCCCAAGTTCTTTGAAAACATTTGGAGCGATGTGGTACGTTGCACCGTGCGCACAGTCTACTACGATCTTAAAGTTCGCAAGGCTCAGCTCAGATGGGAAAGTACTCTTACAGAATTCGATGTAACGACCAGCTGCATCATTTAGGCGGGTTGCTTTACCAAGCTCAGCAGACTCCACACATTCAATTTCTTTATCTAACTCAGCTTCGATCGCCAATTCGATATCGTCAGGTAGCTTAGTACCCTCAGAAGAAAAGAATTTAATGCCGTTGTCGTAATATGGGTTATGTGATGCAGAAATCACAATACCAGCCTCGGCACGGAAAGTCTGAGTTAAATATGCCACAGCTGGAGTTGGCATGGGACCAGTAAATGTTGCTTTAAGTCCCGCAGCTGCAAGGCCAGCCTCTAGTGCAGATTCAAGCATATAACCTGAAATACGTGTATCTTTACCTATGATAACTTTCTTTGTGCCTTGTTTCGCTAGTACACGACCAGCAGCCCAGCCAAGCTTAAGTACGAAGTCTGGAGTGATTGGGTATTGTCCTACTTTACCGCGCACACCGTCAGTACCAAAGTAACGTCTTTCATTCGACATAAACTTTCCTTTATTATTTTTAAATATTGTTTTTCGTCATCTCAACAACTTTCATCGCTTCGATTGTCTCTTCAAAGTCATGCACGCGAATGATCTGCGCGCCTTTCATCGCGGCAATCGTAGCACAAACGACACTTGCGTTCGTACACTCTGCCGCTGGCTTGTCTAACAGTTTGAAGATCATGGATTTACGAGACATGCCAGCCAAAATAGGCAGGCCGAATTCATGAAACTTTTCAAGATGAGCAAGCATATGATAATTGTGTTCGATTGTTTTGCCAAAGCCAAACCCAGGATCGAGAATCAGTTGAGATTTATCAATCCCTGCTGCTTCACACGCCGCGATACGCTCTTCTAGAAAAGCCGACACGTCCCCCATTAAATCATCATAATGAGGGTCAACTTGCATGGTCCTAGGCTGACCTTTCATATGCATCAGACAAATTGGAAGGTTTGCTTCTGCTGCGACTTCCAGAGCACCTGGCTCTTGCAGCGAGCGGATGTCATTGATCAAATCAGCCCCAGCATCAATTGCTTGACGCATCACTTCTGCTTTACTGGTGTCAACGGAAATCCACACATCATACTTTTCACGAATGGCTTTGATTACTGGGACAACACGCCTAAGCTCTTCTTCCAAAGACACATCCGGTGCACCAGGTCTTGTCGATTCACCACCAACATCAACAATACTTACACCAGCCTTTATCATTTTATCAACTTGAGCAAGAGCAAGTTCAATTGAGTTGTATTTACCGCCATCCGAAAAGGAATCCGGTGTCACATTTAGAATGGCCATGACATGTGGACGCGAAAGGTCCAAAGATTTGTTATTTGCTGTAATCATCATCATAAACACAAAAACCCCGAGATAACTCGGGGTTTAATATTATCGATACTCTTTATTCAGAGTCTTTCTTTTCAGGCGCTTCGTTAGAAGTTGTTTCAGAAGAGCTAGGCTGTTCTGCATCTTTCGCAGTCTCCGTTGCTTCTTCTTTAACTTCTTGCTTTGCTTGAGGCTTGTCGCTGTCTTCTGGTTTGCTTGCTGAGTTATCACTCCAGCCCGCAGGCTCACGAATTTCAGCTTTGCGCTCCATTAAGTCATCAATCTGGCGAGCATCAATGGTTTCATACTTCATCAGCGCATCTTTCATCGCATGCATGATATCCATGTTCTCTTGAAGAATCTTCTTCGCACGATCGTAGTTGCGGTCAATGATCTGACGAACTTCGTCATCAATCAACTTCGCTGTATCGTCAGACACATGTTTAGTCTGAGTTACACTACGTCCTAAGAACACTTCGCCTTCATCTTCTGCATACAGCAGAGGGCCAAGCTTTTCAGAGAAACCCCATTGAGTAACCATCTTACGAGCAATATCTGTTGCGCGCTCGATATCATTAGAAGCACCGGTTGATACTTTGTCAGCACCGTAGATAAGTTCTTCTGCTAAACGACCACCGTACAAGCTAGAAATCATTGATTCTAGGTGTTGGCGAGACATACTCACGCGGTCCTGCTCTGGAAGGTACATTGTTACACCCAACGCACGACCACGTGGAATGATAGACACTTTGTACACTGGATCGTGTTCAGGAACCAAGCGACCAACAATCGCGTGACCCGCTTCGTGGTATGCGGTTGACTCTTTAACTTCCTCAGACATCACCATTGAACGGCGCTCAGCACCCATCATGATTTTGTCTTTCGCCAGTTCAAACTCAACCATAGAAACGTTGCGCTTGTTACCGCGCGCAGCAAACAGGGCTGCTTCGTTAACTAAGTTTGCTAGGTCAGCACCAGAGAAGCCTGGAGTACCACGCGCGATGAGAGAAGGCTCCACATCACCCGCTAGAGGGACCTTACGCATGTGAACTTTTAGGATCTGTTCACGGCCACGTACATCTGGAAGACCAACTACCACTTGGCGGTCAAAACGACCAGGACGCAGTAACGCAGGGTCCAACACATCAGGACGGTTAGTCGCAGCGATAACGATAATACCTTCGTTACCTTCGAAACCATCCATCTCAACGAGCATTTGGTTTAGTGTTTGTTCACGTTCATCATGACCACCACCAACACCTGCGCCACGTTGACGACCTACCGCATCGATCTCATCGATAAAGATGATACAAGGTGCGGCTTTCTTTGCTTGTTCAAACATGTCACGCACACGAGATGCACCAACACCAACGAACATCTCTACGAAATCAGAACCAGAGATAGTAAAGAATGGTACTTTCGCCTCACCGGCAATGGCTTTCGCTAGAAGCGTTTTACCCGTACCAGGAGGACCAACCATTAGAACACCCGTTGGAATCTTACCGCCCAGTTTTTGGAAGCGGCTTGGATCGCGTAGGTAGTCCACCAGTTCTTTCACGTCTTCTTTTGCTTCGTCACAACCAGCAACGTCAGCAAAAGTTGTCTTGATTTGTTCTTCGCTCATCATTCGAGCTTTGCTCTTACCAAAAGACATGGCGCCTTTACCACCGCCGCCTTGCATTTGACGCATGAAGAAAATCCATACACCAATCAGTAAGATCATTGGGAACCAAGAGATGAAGATAGTACCAAGCAAGCTTTGCTCTTCTGGAGGCGTGCCTTGTACTTTCACGTTTTGGTTAATTAGGTCATCTAGAAGCTTTTGGTCATACACTGGCATGTAAGTGACCATTTTGGCACCGCCGCCACGACGAACAAAGCTAATTTCACCGTCTTTAAAAGTTGCTTCTTGAATCTGGCCTTGGCCAACTTCCTGTACAAACGTGGTGTAATCCACGGTTCTGCCATTGCTTTCTCCAGGGCCAAAGCTCTGGAATACCGACATCAATACGACGGCGATAACAAGCCACAGAATTAAATTTTTTGCCATGTCACTCAAGGTGTAAGCCTCTCGATAACTAATTGTAATTAAAGGTAGGGTACTACAGTTCATTAACTGTAGCTATAGTGTTAACACGCTCTCAAGAGAGCAAAATGGTTAACCTTTGTAACCAGTGGCTACGACGAAGACCTCTCGAGAGCGAGCTCGCGATGAGTCTGGTTTTCTAATTTTTACGGCTTTAAACATGTCTCGGACTTCTTTCACATACTGATCGAAGCCTTCCCCTTGGAAAACCTTTACGACAAAGCTACCATTAGGCGCTAGAACTTGTCGACACATATCTAAAGCTAATTCAACTAAATACATAGCGCGAGGTTGATCAACAGAATTGTTTCCCGCGATGTTAGGCGCCATATCAGACATTACTACGTCTACCATGGAAGGTTGGATCCTTTCTAGCAAAGCTTCCAATACCGCATCATCACGAAAGTCGCCTTGTAAAAAGCTAACGCCAGCAATCGGGTCCATAGGAAGCAAGTCACACGCAATGATCTGACCACTGTCCCCTACTATCTTAGCAGCATATTGAGACCATCCGCCCGGCGCGGCCCCCAAGTCGACGACTGTCATTCCAGGCTTTAACAATTTATCTTTCGTTTGAATCTCATCGATCTTGAAATAAGCACGTGAGCGGTAGCCTTTTTTTCGGGCTTCATTCGCGTATTTATCATCAAAGTGTTCTTTCAACCAACGACCAGAACTAGCCGAATGTTTTTGTTTACTCATTTTAATCCCAACAAGGCACAAATTGGAGCTATTGTTTTAATAGGCGCTACCTATTACTCAATAAATTATAGTCTTCAGCAATAGATGGCGTTAAAATAGCTTTTTTCAACCCTTATTTTAAAGAAAATTGGCCGCGTAATGAACCTAAGCACCAAACAAAAGCAGCACCTTAAAGGCCTAGCTCACAGTTTAAAACCTGTTGTGCTAATGGGCGCAAATGGACTTACAGAAGCCGTGCTAGCAGAAATTGAAATCGCTCTTAACCATCACGAACTTATCAAAGTAAAAGTTGCTTCGGAAGATCGTGAAACAAAACAGCTAATCATCGACGCTATCGTACGTGAGACGGGCGCTGAAAAAGTTCAGACTATTGGTAAAGTGCTTGTGCTATACCGCCAGTCTGAAGAGCGTAAAATCGAAATCCCTCGTAAGTAACTCTACTTACGTTGCTGAAGAAAAAAGGTCGCCTGAGGCGACCTTTTTGCGTTTTATCAGAGTAGTAATGCTACTCCAAACGACTTAGATATATTCTACTCGGTCAATTTCGAAGTCTTTCGCGCCACCCGGAGTTTGAATAGCAACTTCATCGCCTTCCATCTTACCAATCAGGCCACGAGCAATAGGTGAGCTCACTGAAATGCGACCTGCTTTGATATCGGCTTCGTCATCACCAACGATTTGGTACGTTTTTTCTTCTTCGGTGTCGATATCAATCAAGGTTACGGTTGAACCAAAAATCACTTTACCCGTGTTCTCCATCTTCGTTACATCAATAACTTGAGCAACTGACAGTTTGTATTCAATGTCACGGATTTGTGCTTCACAAATGCCCTGCTCTTCACGAGCGGCGTGATATTCAGCATTCTCTTTTAAATCACCTAGCTCACGAGCTTCAGCAATTGCCTCTGAGATCTGAGGACGTAGTTTAAGTAGACGATCGAGTTCTGCACGTAGCTTTTGCTCGCCACGTAGTGTCATTGGAACTTTTTCCATTTTATAACCTCAAGCCCAAATGGGTCTTTGGACAAAAAAAGCCCACCCTGTCATAGGACTGGGTAGTGCGCTTAAAGATGTATTTCGTTTAGTGTAAACAAACTCCCGGACGAAATCATCTTAATTCGAAAGGCAGCAAGACTATGCCTTTTCGGCATAATCATATAACTCACTTTTAGAGCGGTTCTAGGGCGAATCACCTTCTCAATTTATTGAAAAACAACACTGTTCATTACACCAAAAACCTCAAAAAAGATAAAAACTAATCAATGTCAGGTCAATGTCATTGCCAATAATTTCAATAAAAAACAGTAATTTAAATAAAAACAACGCACAATTGAACAGTGTTCATCAGTGAGATTTATATCATTTTACTAACTCATACGGAAACTTTAGCAGTAAAACATGTCCAGCGAGTTGTTAGATCAATGGCTTACAAGTGCGAACTATATCGCTCAATTAGCCAATTTTGGACCAACAACTTGTGAGAGATCACCTCTCCCCCATACAACAATGATTATGGACAGCTAACTAGGACAAATAAGATGAAAAAGACTCTAATTGCTCTTTCTGTATCTGCAGCAGCTATGGCAACTGGCGTAAACGCAGCTGAACTTTACAACCAAGACGGTACTTCTCTAGAAATGGGCGGCCGTGCTGAAGCACGTCTATCTATGAAAGATGGCGACGCTCAAGACAAATCTCGCATCCGTCTAAACTTCCTTGGTAAACAAGAAATCAATGACAACCTATACGGTGTTGGTTTCTGGGAAGGTGAATTTGAGACTGCTCAAAACGGTACTGTAGACGGCGACGACAAGAGCGATCTAGAAACTCGTCTTGCTTACGCTGGTCTTGGCGGTGCTTACGGTGAGTTCGCATACGGTAAAACTGAAGGTGCACTAGGCGTTATCACTGACTTCACAGATATCATGGCTTACCACGGTAACTCTGCAGCAGACAAACTAGCTGTATCAGACCGTACAGACAACATGATGGCTTACAAAGGCCAGTTTGAAAACCTAAGCGTAAAAGCAAGCTACCGCTTCGCTGATCGTATGGAAAACGAAAACACTGGTGAGTACTACGACAACAAACAAGACGGTTACTCTCTATCTGCAATCTACGCTCTAGCTGACACTGGTCTTGAGCTAGGTGCTGGTTACGCAGATCAAGACAAAGCTAACGAGTACATGCTAGCTGCATCTTACACAATGTCTGATCTTTACTTCGCTGGTGTATTCACTGACGGCGAGAAAATGGAAGATTCAAACAACAGTAACACAGTTGATTACACTGGTTACGAGCTAGCGGGTGCTTACACTCTAGGCCAAACAGTATTTACAACATCATACAACAATGCAGAAACTAACAACGAAACTTCTGCAAACAACTTTGCTGTTGATGCTTCTTACTACTTCAAGCCTAACTTCCGTGGTTACATTTCTTACAACTTCAACCTGATTGATGCAGGTGACAAGTTTGGTTCAACTGACACTAGCAAAACAGTTGCAACTAAGATCGATGCTGAAGACGAGCTAGCTCTAGGTCTACGTTACGACTTCTAATTCCGGTCTTTGACTAGAATATCGAATGCCCGCTTTAAGCGGGCATTTTTTATACTTCATTTTAAGCAGCGCGCCTTTCTCTCGTGTCTCATTCATGAAGACATTTGAAGCATTTCTTTAGTTACCTAGCATATTGAAAGGACTTGCGTATACTCAATCACATAACTCACCTTAGAAAGTATCATTATGCGTTTACGTTGGCCCTTGCTCATATTCTCTTCATTACTTTCTGCTTTTTCACAAGCGTACCCTCATCAAGAGGTGTTGCCTGAAGGCGCCCGCATCAGTTTAGTTGCGGAAAAACTCAGTGAAAATGCTGAGCTTGACGGTGTTCATCCTACCGAACAACTGTTCCCACCAGCGAGTACATTAAAAATCGTCACCGCATTAGCCGCGAAGTTAGAACTGGGTGATAACTTCCGGTTTCGAACCAAGCTGGAAACATCGAACTCAGATGCAGTGATTTACTTTGTCGGCGACCCAACACTCCAAACCAACGACTTAAAATCAATCCTCACTCTAGCTAAGAAAAATGGCTTAAAACGGATTAACGGTGACCTATGGCTCGATAACAGCGCATTCACTGGTTATAACCGTGCGGTGGGCTGGCCGTGGGATATCTTGGGAGTTTGCTACAGCGCTCCGGCATCGACCATCACACTCAATAACAACTGTGTACAAGCCTCTATCTATACACAAAAAGATGGTGGAACGCGGGTCTACGTACCAGAGCATCAACCTATTCGTGTCACAAGTACCGTAGAAACAGTTTCTAAAACCATTAAGAAAAGTCGTCATTGTGACTTAGGTTTAGTTGCAAATCCCGATAACAACTACAAGCTAACAGGGTGCTTGGTTGAAAGAGACAAACCATTGCCACTGAAATTTGCGGTTCAAGACCCTGAGCGTTACACCAGTCAAAGGTTGGCGACTTTGCTCAAGGAGCTCAACATTGGGGTATCAGGAAAGATTAGGGTCGGTACGGCGCCAGAAAAGCAGCGAAAGCTCATCGCAATGCATCAATCAAAGGCCTTACCAGACATTCTTGAAGATATGCTCAAAAACTCTGACAACTTGATTGCCGACACATTAACCAAAACACTTGGTGCTAAATTTTTCGTTCAGCCAGGCAGTTTTACTAACGGTACAGAAGCGATCAAGCAGATCATTTTCGCCAACACTGGTATTGATATTCGTAATGCGCGCCTAGAAGACGGCTCAGGACTTTCGCGAAATAACCGGTTCTCCGCGACCAAGATGGCTGAAATGCTGCGCTATATTTGGAAGCATGAAAACGAACTCAAATTGATTGCCATCATGCCGAAATCAGGTGAATCCGGCACATTAAAGTACCGACAAAGTATGCGAAAACTTCCAATTAAAGGACAGCTGATCGCGAAAAGTGGCTCTATCTACGGGACTTACAATATGGCTGGATATGGCTTGGATAAAAATGGTCAACCTAACACCATTTTTGTTCAGTTTGTTTCAGACTACTTCCCAGAAAAACGGGACGACAACACACCTGTCATCGCCCCGATTACACATTTTGAGCAGCTTTTTTACAATGACATTGTGAACTTTAGTCAGGTAATACCTAAGAAATAGTTCACCACGTTAAAGTAAATCCACATTCCTGAAATATCGACGATAGACGCAAGAACTGGACTCACCAATACGGCTGGGTCCAACTTGCAAGCTCGTGCAATAATTGGCAACAGCCCGCCCAATGTTGTAGAAATGGTGACTTGAATGAACAGCGCAACTGCTATTGCCAGTGCGATATCGGTCAGTTCAAAGCCTCCTGTTGATTGTCCTGCACTAAATAACATAATGCGTCCAATCATCACGATAGCGATCGCTAGCGCAATAAATAGAGCGACTCGGCTCTCTTTCCACAAAACTTCTAACCATTGGCGTTTTTTTAACTCTCCAGTAGCAAGAGCACGAATTACCAAAGTTGCTGCTTGTGTTCCTGTGTTACCACCAGCAGCTGCAATCACTGGCATGTACACTGCAAGTAAAACAAGCTGACTAAGGGTGTCCTCATACTGAGCGATGATCAAGCCTGACACTATCCCTAAAAGAGCCAGTGCAATGATCCACCCAATACGCTGCTTCACGTGCCCCAAAACACTAGTCGATAAATAACCATCAGGTGTATCAACTTCAGACATATGCAGACCTAATTGGTGAGCATAATGACGTGCGCGTTTGTCATGGCCTGCTTGCTCAAGTTGAGCAATAAGACTATTCACATAGCCGACAGAGCAATGCTGTAAAATACCTACAGCCTCATCAATCGGCATAACCGTAAGCAAATGGACTTGTTGCTCTTGCTCGTACTGCAAGAATGCATTGCGAGCTGCACCAATTTCTACTTCAGAAAAGTTTGGTGTTGTTTCAATAAAAGTGTTGTTCATTACCGTCATGGCGAATCTCCCGATTGGCATTGGTAACGACCATCGACAAAGCATGAAAAGCCACTCTTGCACGCTAAAAGTCAGACAACAAATAAGATGCACAGAGAAAACCAATGCGAATGCACTGTCTATTCAGAATGTATGAAGGAAATAACGAGAAGAAAATTAGAAAAGATGCCTCACCACTTAGGTAAGGCGGAGATCGCCAATACCGAAGCGGGTTATTTCGCTCCCTTAATCTTACTCACCCAACGACTGGGAGGATGGTCGGTATTGTTCATGTAAATCTCCGATAGCGCTGCCATTATTGGCAGCGCAAGTATAGTAGCAAAGTTCATCAGGTATGGAAGTTTTACTTTGCCGTTTTTGCTAAATTTTCATACAAAAAAAGCGCCCTTCGGACGCTTTCATTTGCAGTCATTATGGATTACTGAATAGTAATACGAGCAAATTTACGTTTGCCTACTTGGAACACGTAAGTACCCGCTTCTGGAGCAAATTTGCTGTCCGCAATTTTTTCACCATCAATCTTCACAGCGCCCTGCTTAACCATGCGCATCGCATCTGACGATGATGGACATAAACCTGCTTCTTTCAACAGATTACTCACTGGGCGACCTGCGTCAAAGTCAAACTCTGGCATTTCATCAGGAATTTGGTTCTTCGCAAAACGGTTTACGAATTCTTGCTCTGCTGCATCGGCATCGGCTTCACTGTGGAAACGAGCAATAATTTCTTTTGCTAGCAATACTTTGATGTCACGAGGGTTTTTGCCCGCTTCTACATCAGCTTTGAATTGAGCAATCTCTTCCAGAGGACGGAAAGAAAGCAGCTCGTAGTAGCTCCACATTAAGTCATCAGAAATAGACATGATTTTACCAAACATTTCGCTTGGCGCTTCGCTGATACCGATGTAGTTGTTTGCTGACTTAGACATCTTCTTCTCGCCATCAAGGCCCACTAGAAGCGGCATCATCAGTACAACCTGAGGTTTTTGACCGTGAGACTTTTGCAGTTCACGACCCATTAGAAGGTTGAACTTCTGGTCTGTACCACCTAATTCAACATCCGTTTCCATTGCTACTGAGTCCCAACCTTGTAGAAGTGGGTACATGAACTCATGAATAGCAATTGGCTGACCACCCGCGTAACGCTTTTTAAAGTCGTCACGCTCTAGCATACGAGCAACGGTTTGGTTTGCCGCAAGGCGAATCATACCTTCTGCGCCCAATTCAGACAGCCACTCAGAGTTAAACTGAATTTTAGTCTTTGCAGGATCGAGAATTTTGAACACTTGCTCTTTGTACGTTTCAGCGTTACGCAATACGTCTTCACGACTTAGCGGTGGACGAGTTGTGTTTTTACCTGTTGGGTCACCAACCATTGCAGTGAAGTCACCGATTAGGAACGTCACTTCATGACCTAGTTCTTGGAACAAGCGAAGCTTATTGAAAATAACCGTATGGCCTAGGTGAATGTCAGGTGCTGTTGGATCAGCGCCCAATTTAATACGTAGAGGACGGTCTTCTTTTAGTTTTGCGATTAGCTCTTCTTCTGGAATCAGCTCTTCAACACCGCGCTTAATCTCGGCTAGTGCAGCTTCAATGCTCGCCATTCTTGTTCACTCCCACAGATTTGGCAAAAATATAATAGCTGAACATATTACTTGAATAGCGATGCATTTTGAAACACGTTAGACTAGGTAGTTGTCACTTTTTCCGTTTAATTTAGCAATCAAGTACCTCATGCATTCGATTTTTGTCCGACTTCCACTCTTGCACAAAGTATTGATCGGTTTTTTTAGTGCGCTGATTATCTTCGCGCTCTTCTTTTTACCTGATCCGCAAGACCTAGACCCGCAGCAGAGCCGATTAAAAGTTGGTCAACATTATCCTGTTCCAGTTTCCCTCGAACTCAGTGCACTAAATAGTTCATCGCCTGCGGTTCCCGCCGTGCTGCGCTGGGAGACATACAAGGTAAAAAATGGCGAGAGTGCTGCCATCTTATTTAGTCGCGTAGGGCTTTCTGCTCGTCTATTACATGAACTGGTCTCATCAGACAAAGAAGTGGAAAAACAGTTAACTCGGCTTCGACCTGGTGACCGATTGCAATTTGGTTTTGACGAAAATAACGACTTGGTGCAGCTAAGAAGAACACTAAGCGCGTTCGAGACTTTTCGTATCACATTAAAAGACGGCAAGTACGTTTCTGAAGTTGATAAAAAAGAAGTCGACTTCCAGTACAACTACGCTGAAGCCACCATCAAATCAAACTTTTGGAATGCAGGAATATCTTCTGGATTAAATGGTAACCAAATCATGGAACTGGCTGGCATATTTGGTTGGGACATCGACTTTGCTTTAGATATTCGTAAAAACGACAGCTTCCGAGTACTTTACCAAGAGGAAGTGGTAGAAGGAGAAGTAATCGGCCGTGGAAAAATCATTGCTGCGATCTTTAAAAACCAAGGCGATACCTTTACCGCAATATTGGATCAGAAAAGTGGCAAGTATTACGACGAAAATGGGCGTGCAATGAAAAAAGCATTCTTACGCGCGCCGTTGGATTTCCGTCGAGTTTCGTCTAACTTCAACCCACGCCGCTTACATCCAGTGACGGGACGCGTTCGTCCTCATAGAGGCACGGACTATGCAGCACCAGTGGGCACCCCGATTTGGGCGGCTGGTGATGGTGTTGTTCAAAAATCGTCTTACAACAAATTTAATGGTAACTACGTTTTCATTAAACATAGTAATACTTACATTACCAAGTACCTGCACTTAACCAAACGTACTGTACGAGCTGGTCAACGCGTTAAGCAAGGCCAAACCATCGGTACGCTTGGCGGAACTGGCCGTGTAACTGGCCCTCACCTGCACTATGAGTTCCTTGTGAATGGTGTCCATAAAAACCCGCGCACGGTGAATTTGCCACAATCTAA
Organism: Vibrio sp. 1580; assembly: GCF_033340055.1. Lineage (NCBI taxonomy): Bacteria > Pseudomonadati > Pseudomonadota > Gammaproteobacteria > Vibrionales > Vibrionaceae > Vibrio > Vibrio sp. 1580. The sequence continues at coordinate 177,200 of NZ_JAWOVT010000005.1, read as the reverse complement.
ATCCCTGACAGGAAAAGCGAGACAAACTTTCATGGCAAACGCGAAAGTTAGCATGGACAAGCTTGAACGCTACAGCAAACTGCTAGCAATGAAGTAAGGCAAGGTATTGAAAAGGGCAGCTTCGCTGCCCTTTTTGTTTTGTCGATATCATCACGATAAAGCTTACTGTTCGGAGTGATGCTCTCTCCCGAGCATAAGCAAACACGGTGTCAGAACTAACGTTAGCAAAGTCGCAAACGCCAAACCACCCGCGACAGCGGTCGCAAGCTGAGACCACCATTGAGTGCTTGGTGCGCCAAACTCCACTTTCTGATTAACTAAGTCGATGTTCATTTCTAACACCATTGGCAATAAGCCTAATATGGTGGTCACCGTCGTAAGTAAAACGGGTCTTAAACGCTGCACACCCGTACGCAAAATAGCCTCAGATTTTTCTAAGCCACGTTTACGCATCTGATTATAAGTATCGATTAAAACAATATTGTTGTTTACCACGATACCAGCCAACGCAATCACTCCAATTCCCGACATAATGATGCCAAATGGCTTTTGGAAAATAAGTAACCCAGCGAAGACACCAACAGTAGAAAACAGCACTGCGCTAAGGATTAAGAAAGCTTGATAAAAGCTATTAAACTGCGTAATTAAAATCAAAGCCATCACACCAAGCGCGACAATAAAAGCATTTTGCAAGAATGCTGATGAGTTTTCCTGCTCTTCATTTTGACCCCGAATCTTATATTCAATGCCTTCCGGTAAGTCGAGCTGTTCCATTCCAGCGGCAATCTTAGGTAACTCAAGCGCCAAATTGTAACCTTCCACCATATCCGCTTTAATATTGATAACTCGATGACCGTCGACCCGACGAATAGTGTCTTGCTTATGATCTGGTTTGATTTGAGCAAAATTCGTAATCGGTACCAGACCAGCTGTCGTTTTCACTCTCAGTTGATCAAATCGACCTATGTCGCGCTTATCTTGCGGATAGCGCACCAAAATATCGACTTCTTCATCCGCATCATCAGGCAAATAATCGCCTATTTTCAAGCCGTTCGTAACAAACTGGACGGTATTCCCGACTAAGGTAGCATCCGCTGCAAAGCGAGAAGCGTCATCTCGCTGGATATCAATTTGCCAATCAATCCCTTCCTTATTAGTGGTATCACTCAAGTTGGTCAGTGCAGGATTACCATCAGCCCAATGTCGTACTTTTTTGGCCGCTTCATCTAACGCACTAACACTCAAGTTTCGTGATGATACTTCAATCACGAGATCATGCTCGACAGGCGGTCCTGCGTCCGGGAATTTATACTCAAGTTCAACACCATAAAAGCGGTCTGTCGTCTCTTTTAGTTCCTCAATAATGGTTTTCACTTTGCGTCGATATTGCCAATCCACAGGCGTTATTTGAATCTGGCCAATCTCATCCCCATTATCGCTCGATCCTGTGCGCGTGTAGACACTTTCAAACTCGTCATGACCGAGCATCACCTTCTCGATTTCGCGCATAACAACATCTTTTTCGTGAATAGACAAGTCACCATAAGAACGAACTTTAACGGTAAAAAAGGCAGGGTCCACTTCAGGGAAAAACTCTGCACCCAAGCCAGCTTTGTTGTAAGTGAAGCCGACACCTGCCGCTAGCAGTATCGCGCTGAGTAAGACCTTCCATGGATGACGAATCGCTACCGACAGAGTCTGGTAATAAAGCTTGGTAATGCCTGTCGCTTTTTCAAAGTTGCCGTTATGCAGTTCCACCATTTCTCGCTGAGCTTTCTGATTGACTACTTGAGGCTTGCCAATGAGCCCACCGATGACAGGAACGAACAGTAAAGCCATCATCAGTGAAGCGGCCAAGGTAGCAATTAAAGTAAGTGGTAAGTACTTCATGAACTCACCAGTAATGTCTGGCCAGAAAAGTAACGGAGCAAACGCAGCCAATGTGGTTGCTGTGGATGCGGTAATAGGCCAGGCCATTCGCTTTGCTGCATCTCGATAGGCTTCTTTACGTGGCGTTCCTTCTTGCATGCGCCGATCTGCAAACTCTGTCACCACAATGGCACCATCCACCAACATGCCTACTGCCATAATTAAAGCAAACAGTACGACGATATTGACCGTCAGCCCAAATACCGATAACACCAACAACCCAGTCAAGAACGATCCTGGAATAGAAATCCCCACGAGAAGCGCGGTCCTAACCCCCAATATGGCAATAATGACGATAACTACGAGGATAATTGCGGATAAGATATTGTTTTGTAGATCACTGAGCATCAATTTGACATCGTCGGATTGATCCCAAGTGTATTTAACTTGCAAATTGTCGGGCCACTCGGCACGCTTCTGTCCCTGAGCCAGTACTTCTTTTACCAGCTCAACCGTTTCAATAATGTTTTCCCCTGCCCGTTTTTTTACATCCAAAACGATGGCAGATTCGCCATCTAAACGAGCAAAACTTTCAGGATCGCGAAATGCACGTCGTACTGTCGCCACATCGCCAAAAGTGATCACCTCTTTGCCATTCACCTTGATCGGTAGTTCAAGCACATCTTTCAGTGAATCAAAAACCGATGGGACTTTTACCGAAAAGCGTCCATACCCAGTATCGACAAACCCCGCTGCCACAACTCGGTTATTCAAGGCAATTAAATTATAGATATCCGCTTGATCGAGACCGTAGCTTTCCATCAATAGCGGATCGACAACTATCTCCACGATGTCTTCGCGATCTCCTGCGATTTCAACCTCAAGAACCTGACGGAAACTTTCCAAACGATCACGTAACGTTCTGGCAATCTGAACAATGGTTCGCTCTGGTACGGTGCCATAGAGCACAACGGTCAAAACAGGCTCTTCAGATGCAAACGTGACTTCATTTACCGTTGGCTCATCACTGTCCTCTGGTAATTTTGGCTTTGCAAGATCAACCGCATCACGCACATCTGCCATCGCTTTATCAAGATCCACTCCAACACTAAATTCCAGCGTCACCGAAGCATGACCTTCTGATGCCACAGAGGTCATCTCTTTTACGCCTTCAATAGAGCGCAACTCTTGCTCTATTGGCCGAACTAATAAACGTTCGGCATCGACGGGAGAAATGCCTTGATGCCCAACAGAAACGTAGATAATAGGAATGGTAATATCTGGGCTCGATTCCTTGGGGATAGTGACGTAAGTAATGACACCGGCAATTAAGATCATCACCAGTAATGTCAGCATAGTGCGAGCGCGGGATAACGCAGCATCAATCAGAGTGTACATAAGTGCTCCTTACTGCTCACTAGCCGCTTCAACAACTACGTCATCAACTTTATTGGCCAGTACTTGATCACCATCTCGCACAAAACCTTGTCCCAGCACGATAATGTCTGCACGCTCTCCTAACCCAGAGAGCCACACACCGTCATCCTCGGCCTTAACGAGTTGAATTGGAACAAACTCAACATACTCATTACGCAGTGTCTTGACACCTAAGTTACCTTCTTCATCTAGTGCTAACATGGCAGCCGTAATCTTTACTGCCAACACTTCACTCAAAGGCAGCTGTACTTCTGCGCTCATACCGGCAGGAATTCTTGCGTCTTGATTATCAATTTCGATTTCAATTGGAAATGTATTAGTAGAAGCAGAAGAAACACGTCCAATGTAGCGCACACGACCTTGATGATGCTGTTGGTTAATGGTTCTTACGTCGGCTTCTAGGCCTTCCTTAAGGTATTGTATATGCCGTTCACTGACATCGGCTTCAATCACTAAAGTATCCAAATCAATGACCGTCGCAATAGGATCGCCAATCCCGACAAAATCACCTAACTCAACAAAGTGGTGATCTACGATGCCATCAAATGGCGCTTTAACCTCAGTATTTCTTAAAGCCGTTTGCACGTTACTCAAATTCGCACGTGCATCTACCAACGCTGCTTGCGCTGTCGCAAATGCAACCTCACCTTGCAATCCACGACTTTTTAGCGATTTAGCTGCATTAAACTCTTTCTCTTTAACCAACAGCATCGCCTGGGCCCGTTTAAGTTGAATGCCAAGGTCGCGCTTATCGATGTTTGCGATCACTTGTCCCTGTTTGACCGCTTGGCCTTTCTTTATGTTAAGACTGACTATTTTACCGGCAACTTCGGCGCCAAGACGCGCTTGACGATTGGGCGCTGTTCGTCCATACAATTCAATGGTTTTACTGGTAGGTTCGGCAAGAAAAGTATCAAACATCACCTTTGCAAGTGGTGTCGTGTTCGTGGATGTTGAAGAGTTAGAATGATCATCTTGTGCTTTGAGTTGGCCGATGGTTAGCCATGCAACAAGAAGTAAGACGAGGATAAGAGATACTAGCCAAGGGCGCTCGACAATTCGGCGTCCAAAAGAAAGTCCAGACATATAAAGTCCTTTTTATTATTTCTCTGCATATCTGCGAGCGTGTGCTTTACGTGACATCCTTCTACATAAAGCACAGGCAGCCATTAGCTGCCTGTTAGGTGTTAATTACACACTGAACGATGCACCACAACCACATGTTGTCGTTGCATTTGGATTATTTACGAAGAAGCGCGCTCCTTCCAACCCTTCTGTGTAGTCAACAATACCGCCAACGAGATATTGCAGACTCATAGGGTCTACAACCAGTGTTACACCACTGTTTACGATTGTCGTATCGCCTTCGTTTACATTTTCATCAAAAGTAAAGCCGTATTGGAAGCCGCTGCAGCCGCCGCCAGTAATGTATACGCGCAGTTTCAATGCTGGGTTTTCTTCTTCAGCAATCAATGCTTTAACGCGAGATGCTGCTGCGTCAGAAAAAGATAATGGTACGTTTACTTCGCTCACGAAGACCTCTCTCACTCGTGTAATGCGTCAAGCCTGAAGCAAGACGTCAAATTTGTGCTAATTGAGACGATTATCCAATACCTGACAAACTCGTTCAAGTATTCGCCGCCGATTCTTTATATCCGATGCGGATATATAAGATTACACTGCGAAACAACACATAAATTAAGCAAAACGTTTCTAACTTGATTATAGCTAGGTACAATGCGCTCCACTTGGTCCGAGCAATCAAAAGAGGATAACCCCATGACCAAATCATCAGAGCTGTATCAAAAAGCTCAGCAAACCATCCCTGGCGGTGTCAATTCACCAGTTCGTGCATTCAACGGCGTTGGCGGTTCTCCGCTATTTATCGAACGAGCAGACGGTCCACTGATTTTTGATGCCGATGGTAAAGCGTATATTGATTACGTTGGCTCTTGGGGTCCAATGATTCTTGGCCACAACCACGCGGTTATCCGCGAAGCAGTAATTGATGCAGCGCAACGCGGTCTCAGCTTCGGTGCGCCAACAGAACTTGAAATCGCGATGGCAGAATTAGTTTCTGAGCTTGTTCCATCAATGGAGCAAATCCGCATGGTAAGTTCTGGTACTGAAGCTACTATGAGCGCGATTCGCCTTGCACGTGGCTTCACCGGTCGCGACAAGATCATGAAATTTGAAGGTTGTTACCACGGCCACGCTGACAGCTTGCTAGTAAAAGCAGGTTCTGGTGCACTAACTCTAGGTCAACCAAGCTCTCCTGGCGTTCCTGCAGATTTTGCTAAGCACACGCTAACAGCAACATTCAACGACCTAGATTCTGTACGCGAGCTATTTGCTGCTAACAAAGGCGAAATTGCTTGTATCATCGTTGAGCCAGTAGCAGGCAACATGAACTGTATTCCACCAGTGGAAGGCTTCCACGAAGGGCTACGTGAAATCTGTGATCAAGAAGGCGCGCTACTAATTTTTGATGAAGTAATGACAGGCTTCCGTGTTGCTCTAGGCGGCGCGCAAGCACACTACAACATCAAACCCGACCTAACGACACTGGGTAAAGTGATTGGTGGCGGTATGCCAGTAGGTGCTTTCGGTGGCCGTAAAGAAGTCATGCAATACGTTGCACCTACAGGCCCTGTTTACCAAGCTGGTACCCTTTCCGGTAACCCTGTCGCAATGGCAGCAGGCTACGCATGTTTGAACCTTCTAAAAGAAGAAGGCAACGAAAAGCGCCTAGCTTCTAAAACGAAACAACTTGCTGAAGGTTTTAAGTCTCTAGCAGAAAAACACGGTATTCCGCTAGTTGTTAACCAAGTGGGCGGTATGTTCGGCTTCTTCTTCACTGACCAAGAAAAAGTAACTTGCTACGAAGACGTAACGAAGTGCGATGTAGAACGCTTCAAGCGTTTCTTCCACTTAATGCTAAAACACGGTGTCTACCTTGCACCATCTGCGTTTGAAGCGAGCTTTACTTCACTCGCTCATGGTTCAAAAGAGATTGATGCCACACTAGAAGCGGCTGACCGCTGTTTTGCTGTTCTTGCAGAAGAAGCGAAATAATCGCTAAAAACGGCGATAACGCATTTAGAAAAGGACCGTAACGGTCCTTTTTTATTGCCAATTCAAAATAACCAATATCGCTAATACCCCAACGACAATGCCAAACCACGGTATTCGCTTAGCTTTTTTCTCAGTTTGACACTTTTTATCACCGTTGCAACAACCCATAGCTCATCTCTTGATTGATAACCGACTGATTTGTAGTCATTATAGCAAGGTACATCGCCCTGCTCTAATTCGGCATTGTCATAAGCTTGAAAGAGTTAAGAGTGCAAAGTAATAAAGGTTACACGCCATCATTGAAGGCATAAACCGTAAACGTCACCTGTAAGTTGGACTAATACCATGCCAAATAATGTAAAAATAACGTCGAGTCACCGAGTACTAATGGTTGCTTTACTCGCCGCTGCTTTTGCTTGCTACTTATTGGTTGAGCCATATATCAATTCAATTGTGATGGCTTTTATCATTTCTTTGCTCATGTTTCCGATACACGAATGGTTTGAGCAGAAAATTCCCAAGCACCCCAATATGGCGGCACTGCTGTCATGTGTCGTCTTGACGTTTATTATTGTTATCCCGCTTTTATTTGTGTTTGCAGCCATTGTTCAGCAAGGCTCTGTTTTCTCACAAAATACATATAATTGGGTTACCAATGGTGGCATCCAAGATATATTCCAACATCCTTTCGTTATCAAAGGCTTAGCGATTGTTAATGAGTACTTACCTTTTGATAAAATCGAGCCCAAAGCCATTGCTGAGAAAATTGGTCAATTTGCTACATCGTTTGGCTCTAACTTAGTTGCTATCAGCGCAAAGATTTTAGGAGACGCAACCAACTTCCTAATGAACTTCTTCCTGATGCTGTTTGTGCTGTTTTTTCTGCTTCGTGACCACGACAAAATTATCTCTGCGATTCGTCATATCCTGCCACTCTCACGTAGCCAAGAAGACCGCATATTGACAGAGATAGAGCAAGTTTCTAAATCAGCCGTGATGGGCTCATTCATGACAGCGATTGCTCAAGGTTTGGCTGGCGGCATCGGTATGTGGCTAGCTGGCTTCCCTGGGCTATTTTGGGGAACGATGATGGGCTTTGCATCATTCATTCCAGTGGTAGGAACCGCGCTAATCTGGATTCCTGCAGCAGCGTACTTGTTCTTAACAGGCGATATGACTTGGGCTATCTTCTTGACGGTGTGGAGTGTAGTCGTCGTTGGCTCTATAGATAACCTATTGCGTCCGTTGCTAATGCAAGGCAGCGCCGGCATGAATACCCTTATGATTTTCTTCTCATTACTGGGTGGTCTGCATCTGTTTGGTTTGATTGGTCTTATCTACGGCCCACTTATTTTTGCCGTGACCATGGTACTGTTTAATATCTACGAGGAAGAATTCAAAGACTTCCTTAACCAACAAGACAACAGCTAGTCACCGCTTAATCACTTCAAGCTTGGGGCAGATTGTGCGAAAATCTGCCCCAAATTATTTCTGATGAACCAAATTTATGTCTGCTTATATCGCTCCTAGCCAAATAGCTCAGCGCCAACTTGAATACTTCAATGGAAAACACGTTTTAGTCGCTGGTGAAGTTGAAGACCTATTTCCTCTTGAGTTAGTGGCTCATTGTGAGTCTGTTGAAGTGTTTACTTCCAACTATAGCTACTACCGCCAAATTCAAACCTCTGACAAAGTGAAAAGTCATTTTGGCTCTGTGTTTGATGTTGAAACAAAAGCAGACATGGTCCTTTTATACTGGCCAAAAGCAAAAGCCGAAGCAGAATACTTGCTGGCGATGTTGATGGCGAAACTGGGCATTAACACCGAAATCGTCATCGTTGGTGAAAACCGCTCCGGCATCAAGAGCATCGAGAAGATGTTCCAAGAATACGGCCCTGTGAACAAGTACGACTCTGCTCGTCGCTGCTCATTTTACTGGGGTAATTGCCTCAATGAACCAAAACCTTTCAACCAAGCAGATTGGTTTAAGTCTTACACTGTTACACTCGGTGAGAAGTCGCTAGCGGTTAAGAGCCTACCTGGCGTATTCAGCCATGGCGAGTTCGACTTAGGTAGCCGATTGCTGCTTGAAACCTTACCTAAGCTGTCGGGCAAAGTGCTCGACTTTGGTTGTGGTGCAGGTGTGCTCGGTGCGTTTATGGCGAAAGCGAATCCAGAGATCGCGATTGAGATGTGTGACATTAATGCTTATGCGATCACTTCTAGCCAAGCCACATTAGAAGCGAATGGTTTATCCGGACGCGTATTTGCATCAGATATATACTCGGATACCGCAAAAGACTACCGCTTTATCGTCAGCAACCCGCCATTCCACAGTGGTCTAGACACAAATTACAACGCAGCGGAAACCTTGTTGGGTCAGGCACCACAATATCTAACCAAAGACGGCGAAATGGTGATTGTCGCGAATAGCTTCTTAAAATACCCACCAATTATCGAGCGGGCGTTTAATAATTGCGAGACGCTAAATAAGACCAATAAATTTTCTATCTACTACGCGAAAAAATCATAACTTCCCCCCGCGCAGGCACAAACCTGCGCGATTTTTTCTCATAAATTCAACACTCATAAGAAAAACTGCGTCACCCTGCACGCTTTACAACTAACTTTCTTGTCAAAGAAAAAAAACTCGTTAATTTTGTTAATTCTATCTAGTTGAACATCTTATCCGTTTTTAACGAGAACCTCGGCAGCGAAGTATGTTTTAGAACTGCCCATTATGAGTTGTAATCTTATCCATGTTTAAATTCTACAAAAAACAGAAATTTAAGCGCCTTCAGAGTACACTGATGACCGCATTTCTGGTGCTCAGTATCACACCTCTTACCATTACTGCGATCTTTTTCTTGCAGTCCCACAGTAAAGATCTGCAAGAACAAAGCACCTCGCACTTACTGTCTGTTCGAGATACAAAACAGCAGCAAATCATCGACTACTTTGAGGCACGAGAAACCGAAGTCATGGGCTTTGTGCGCTCAGAGTTGGCTTACGCCAGTGGTGGCCGATTCTACGGTCTCGTCAATGCTTTTAGTCGTTTAGGCAATGATATTGAAGAGTCTCGTAAAAACGCCCAACAGCGCTACATCGAGGGCAGCGGAGACCAAATCAAAACCTCAACGTTACCCGAGTCATCCAACTATGTAGGAAGTGAACGTTACCGGCTTTTACATAAACGCTATCATTGGGCCTACTTAGAGCTCCTCAAGCGCTCTGATTTTAATGACATTTTGCTGGTAGACATCAATGGTAACGTCACCTACTCGATCAACAAAGACGATAACTACGGAACGAACTTGTTATCAGGCCCCTACAAAGACTCGGCACTTGGCAAAACTTTCAAGCGTCTCGCCGATGATGTGACTGAACGTCGAAAAGTAAACGAAGACTACACTCCTGTGATTGTGTCTGACTTCGAGCTGGAAGGGGGGAAATCAGTCGCTTGGCTAGGTGCACCAATTGTTCAGCAAGGTTATCTACACAGCTATGCCATGTTCCGCTTGCCAAATAATGGCATCACTAAGTTAGCCGCAGACGCCAACCGAGAGTCATCAATTAACACCTTGCTGGTTGGAAATGATCACCAACCTCGCACAATTAACACGAAACAAGACGACATTAAGAACAGTTTAGAAGTGATCGATAAAGCACTCTCTGGTGCATTTGGTGTCGGCACTTACACAAACGGTTTAGGTGAAGAGATCATCGCGGCTTATGCACCGATTGAAACTCGTGGTGTGATTTGGGCGCTCGTCGTACAGTTACCAGAAAACGAAGCTTTCGCTCGTATACATCAACTCGAAAAACTATTCGTTATCGCTATGTTGATCGCCATTATCCTTGTGGTGATCGCTTCTCACTATTTATCAAACTTTATCACTTCTCCGTTGCTGAAATTGACTTGGGTTGCCGAAAAGGTCTCTGCAGGGGATCTTGATGACACGTCTTTTAATACGGTTCGTAAAGATGAAATTGGTCGGCTTGCGTTAAGCTTTGAACGAATGCAACGCTCTATTCGAGAGAAGATTCAAACCATTAAGAAGCAAAATGAAGAACTAGAAAGCAACATACAGATCATTCAGAAACAGAATGAAGAACTGCAATTGGCCGATAAATTAAAAGATGAGTTCTTAGCCACGACTTCTCATGAACTTCGTACACCGTTACACGGCATGGTCGGGATTGCTGAAACCTTAGCGTCCGGCGCCAATGGCGCGATCCCCGCTAGCCAGAAATATCAGCTTGATATCATCATTAAAAGTGGTCAGCGTCTCGCTAATCTAGTCGATGACTTGTTGGATTATCATAAAATGCGTTATGGAAGCATGGATATCCAGAAATCAGCAGTGAGTTTGGGCAGTGCAACACGATTGGTTTTAGAGCTTTCTAGCCATTTACTTGGAAGTAAAACCATCCGCATCATCAACCAAGTCCCTGCGGATTTAAAAGCAGTGTCAGCTGACCCGCAACGCCTTGAACAAGTGCTATATAACCTGATTGGCAATGCGATTAAATACACCTCAGAAGGTAAAATTGTTATCTCCGCTAATGTGGTAGATGATCATGTACGCGTACAAGTCGTGGATACTGGACAAGGAATTCCCGCAGAACAACTTGAACATATTTTTGAACCACTCATCCAAGCAGGGCAAGACGCGAGCCGTTATCGTCAAGGTGCAGGACTTGGGCTCTCCATTAGCCGCCAATTGATCGAATTAATGGGAGGTTCGTTATACGTCAGTAGCCAACCAATGGTCGGAACTACCTTCAGTTTCACTTTACCGCTCGCCAGTAAAGAAGAAATCCTAGCAACTCAGACTCTAGCTGCGCACGGACACTTCCAAATCCCTGAAGTTAATGTAGAGAACAGTGAAGACTTATCACTTCCAGAGAACCCAGACGGCCCGTTACTGTATGTTGCTGACGATGAACCAGTAAACTTACGCGTGCTTGAAAGCTTTTTACGTTTAGAGGGCTATCGTGTGCGTACCGTCTCCGATGGGCCAGAAACGTTAGCGCTCGTCGAGCAAGAGAAGCCGGAACTTCTGTTATTGGATATCATGATGCCAGGCATGAGCGGCTACCAAGTTTGTAGTGAACTACGTGAAACCTATGATCATGCCGAGTTGCCAATCATTATGCTCACCGCACTCAGTCAAACAGAAGATCGTGTAAGAGGTTTTGAGGCAGGAGCCAACGACTATTTATCGAAACCATTTAATAAACAAGAGTTGGCGGCACGTATCCAAGCGCATTTAACGGCAAGTAAAGCAGAAATGCGCCATATGGAAAACAAAGTGCTAGAGTCTGAACTTAGACAGCGAGCAGTCGTTGAAGCAAGCTTACTTGAGACTCAAGGTCGTTTGTTGGAACAGCTAGAATCGGCTCCTGAAGCTATCATCTGTCTACGTGAAGACAAACGTATTCGCTTTGCTAACGAAGCTGCTTGTAAGCTATTCAAGCGCAGCTTAGAACAGCTAAAGCGCTCATCTGCTGATGAGCTGATTGCCCCTAAATATCTAACCGTCAAACAACCTCATTACTGTGGCAAGATTGATATCTATATTGAAGATATTCGTCAGAACATCGAAGCAGACATTCTTAAGCTCCCTGAAGGTTCAGGGTTAGATATCATGTACATCTTTAATGTCGGCGGTGGAGCCAGTGCCGCTCGCATACATAATCTAGAAACCGCCGTAGAAGTGCTTTCAAGTTATGCATTTGATGGTGACAAAGACCAATTGCAAAAGCTAAAAGAGCTTGGCGGAGAATTTACGCGCCTTGCAGACAAAGCACTCGGTAATAAAAAGGACAAGCAAGAACTTATGCGGGAAGTTCTAGTCGACGCAATGACACATGCTTTAGAGTATTGGGAATCTGTAACGGGTGAAAGTAAATTCGCATTTGCAGAGCAAAGTGGCTTGTGGCGCGTTTATCTAGACCGAAGTACTTTACAAACACGCACCTTAGATAAATACATGCGTATAGAAACATTACCCAAAACACCACGTTGGAGAACGGTGCTAAGCTCGATAGAGTTCATTCTCGAACACTGCAAAGAACAGAGCCCCGAGAGAGCATACATAGAAGCACAACGAGATAAACTACAGCGACTATTGACCAGCTAATATTTATCAAAAAAACTAGCCCAGCGTGCATGCTGGGCTTTTTTGTTATTCGAGTATTCCCTTCCTTGAGATAAAAGAGACCGCCTCTTCCTACCCCATTAACATATTTCCAATAACGAACATTCGGTTAGACAACGCTATCTATTGTTGGTCTTCAAAACGTACGACCTTATCCATTTAACTTGTCTTAACTAGGTAAGTTCGAGCAACCGAAAAAACTTCATTCATACAATAAAAAAAGGACAACAAACGGAAGAAAACTGTCGATAAAAAAGGCCATTTTTCAGATAACAAGCGGATTTTGACGAACTATTGATAGAGATTGCGAACTTAATCACAACAGAACGGCAGATTAATTTTTAGCTGATTAATTAACACTATTTCTGCATGTGAGCGAGATCTCCGAACCTAGAAACCAAGCAAGAAACGTATATTTTAAATGGATCACCAGGTTAGTAATCACCAACACTCATTATTAACAAGGATATAAACTGCGACGCATATCAACGTTTATTTTTTGTCCCTCTACTGGTTAAAATTAGCCAAAATAACGTTTATAACGGAGAGCTCAGAGATTTTAACGTTTTTAACGGGAATCAAGTTTGATTATTTTATGGATAAGGTGTTTTCTTACTCCTGCCTAAGGCCTACAGGCCACTCTTGGCGAAACTCAATGTTGTAATGAGTAAGGCATGTACAAGAGGTAGGTCTTAGAGAGTGTTTATCAATTGATGACATTCAATTCCATTTAGTGAAATGAAAGCAAATAGTAAGGAACAGCTATGCTTGCCAATATTAAAAAAACAGCACTAGCAACAGCAATTATTGCAACGGCTACTACAGGTTTTGCATCGGTAGCTACTGCGGCTGAACGCAGTGAACTGACTATCCACCCTAAAGAGTTTACAACTTTCGTTCGTAACTTTAACCCTTTCTTGGGTGCAACTAACCTGCACACAACAACCGACTTTATTTACGAGCCGCTAGTTGTTTTTAACGAAATGCACGGTAACACGCCTGTATTTCGTCTAGCAGAAAACTTTACCATGGCTGATGACCTGATGAGCGTAACCTTCGATATCCGTAAGGGCGTAAAATGGTCTGATGGCAAAGCGTTTACCGCTGATGATGTTGTTTACTCTTTCAACCTAGTTAAAGAGAAGCCAGAGCTAGACCAATCTGGTATCAACTCTTGGGTGACTGGCGTAGAAAAAGTTAACGACTACCAAGTTAAATTCCGTCTAAGCGAAGCAAACTCAAACGTTCCTTACGAAATTGCGAAAGTACCCGTCGTACCTAAGCACGTATGGAGCAAAGTAAAAGATCCAGCAACATTCACAAACGAAAATCCAGTAGGCAGTGGTCCATTTACTGAAATCGACACTTTCACACCGCAGCTATATATCCAGTGTGAGAACCCGAATTATTGGGATGCTGACAACCTAGATGTAGATTGTCTGCGTGTGCCACAAATCGCGAACAACGACCAATTCTTGGGCAAAATCGTTAACGGCGAAATGGACTGGACGTCTTCATTCGTACCAGACATCGACCGTACGTACGCTGCAGCAAGTCCGAATCACCACTACTGGTACCCACCAGCGGGTACTCAAGCATTTGTAGTGAACTTCAAAAACCCAGACTCTGCGAAAAACGAAGCACTAACTAACGTTGACTTCCGTCGTGCGTTCTCTATGGCGCTAGACCGTCAAACTATCATTGATATCGCTTTCTACGGCGGCGGTACAGTGAACGACTTCGCATCTGGTCTTGGCTACGCATTCGAAGCTTGGTCTGATGAAGAGACGCACAACAAGTACAAAGGCTACAACACATACAACGCGGAAGGTGCGAAAAAGCTTCTAGCTAAAGCTGGCTTCAAAGATGTAAACAAAGATGGCTTTGTGGATACACCATCTGGCAAGTCTTTCGAGCTTCTAATTCAATCACCAAACGGTTGGACTGACTTCAACAACACGGTACAGCTAGCCGTTGAGCAACTAGCAGAAGTGGGCATTAAAGCTCGTGCTCGTACACCGGACTTCTCGGTATACAACCAAGCTATGCTAGAAGGTACTTACGACGTTGCTTACACCAACTACTTCCACGGTGCAGATCCACACTTGTACTGGGATAGTGGCTACAACTCGAAGCTACAAGCTGGTGACGGCATGCCTCGCTTTGCAATGCACTTCTACAAGAACGATAAGCTAGACGGTCTTCTTAACAGCTTCTACAAGACAGCAGATAAGCAAGAACAGCTAGAGATCGCTCATGGCATTCAGAAGATCATTGCTCAGGACCAAGTAACTATCCCTGTGCTATCTGGCGCGTACATGTACCAATACAACACAACTCGCTTCACTGGTTGGTGGAACGAAGAAAACCCTAAGGGCCGTCCAAACATTTGGGCAGGTATCCCAGAGCGTCTACTTCACGTACTGGACCTAAAACCAGTTAAATAAGTAGAAGTTCATTTCAAGCGGCATACATCCCGTGTGCCGCCTATAAAAATCCCTTGTTAACGAAACCAATATGTGGCGCTCGTCGTCAGGGGATTTTTCGCTCTAAATTTCGCTAGGAGCGACCTGAAACCAGAAACAGGGAAAAAATCTGGGTGAGTAAGGTGTGAGTTATGGGTTATTTTTTAAGACGTTTGTCGTTCTATCTTGTCGCGCTCTTAGTTGCAGCGACGTTAAACTTTATTATTCCGCGAGCAATGCCTGGTGACCCAGTTACCATGATGTTTGCTAATGCTTCAGTACAGGTGACTCCAGAACGAATCGCAGCAATGAAAGAACTGCTCGGTTTCGTTGATGGGCCAATTTACATTCAGTACTTCTCGTACATTAAAAACATTCTAAGTTGGGAATTGGGCACCTCAATCCAGTTCTACCCTCTTTCAGTTAATTCTTTACTAGGTAGTGCATTTGGCTGGTCACTATTTCTAGCTGGTACTGCGGTTGTACTTTCTTTCTCCATCGCTTCTGTCCTTGGTATTTTTGCCGCCTGGAAGCGCGGTAGTAAGTACGATGCATTCGTAACGCCTGGCACATTGATCATTCAAGCTATTCCACAAATGGTTATCGCAATGTTAGTGCTGTTTACCTTTGCGATTGGCCTGAAATGGTTCCCATCTGGCTATGCTTACACGCCAGGTACTATTCCTGATTGGACAAGCTGGGAGTTCATCAAGAACGTGGGTTACCACGCTGTACTACCTCTATTCTGTGCAACCATCGTTCAAATTGGTGGCTTCCTAGTTAACATGCGTAACAACATGATCAACCTTCTCGCCGAAGACTACATCACGATGGCTAAAGGTAAAGGGCTGAGTGAAAACCGCGTCGTCTTCAATTACGCCGCACGTAACGCACTACTTCCAAGTGTTACCGCACTGTCTATGTCTTTAGGTATGGCCATCGGTGGTCAATTAATCATCGAGATGATTTTCAACTACCCAGGCCTAGGTACTGTTCTATTGAACGCAATTCACGCTCGTGACTACCAAGTACTTCAAGGTCAGTTAATTATCATGACGATGTTCATGCTGTGCTTCAACTTAATGGCTGACATGCTGTACATGATTCTAGACCCTCGCCTACGTACGGGAGGCAAATAATCATGAAAGAACTATTCAAACTTATTTTAGGTAACGCATTTGCTCGCATTGGTCTTGGCATTGTTACGCTGTTCGTGTTCGTTGCGATTGCCGCTCCTTTACTTACAAAGCATGCGCCAGACAAGCGAACCGGTAACCCACACGAATACCCAAGCTTTGTTGTAAAACAGGCACAAAACAACCCTGATGGTTGGGTCGCTAAAAACCTAGCAGACGATCGTCGTACACTGCTTATGTCTAAAAAGGCCGACCACGTATTAGGTACTAGCCGAATGGGTCGCGATATCTGGTCGCAGGTGGCTTACGGTGCACGAGTATCACTGGGTGTAGGCTTTGGCGCTGGCATCATCGTGTGCTTCTTAGCAACAGTCATTGGTATATCGGCAGGTTACTTCGGCGGCAAAGTGGATGACGTATTGAGTGCCGCGATGAACATCATGTTAGTAATCCCGCAGTATCCATTGCTATTCGTGTTGGCGGCCTTTATCGGTGAAGCAGGCCCACTCACCATTGCCTTGATTATCGCTGGTACTTCTTGGGCATGGGGTGCACGTGTTGTCCGCTCTCAAACTATGGCACTACGCGAGAAAGAGTTCGTTAAAGCTGCCGAAGTATTGGGAGAGTCTTCATTCCGCATCATCTTCGTTGAGATTTTACCAAACCTTATCCCAATTGTCGGTGCGAGCTTCATTGGCTCAGTAATGCTCGCGATCAACACTGAAGCGGTCATTTCGTTCCTAGGTTTGGGTGATGCCAACACGATCAGTTGGGGCATCATGCTTTACAACGTGCAAACCTCATCAGCCATGCTGATTGGCGCATGGTGGGAAGTACTAGCACCTTGTATTGCCCTAACACTACTGGTTACTGGTCTTGCTCTGTTGAACTTTGCCGTTGACGAAATTGCGAACCCTCAACTTCGTTCTCACAAAGGCATGAAACGCTGGAAAAAACTAGCAGCAAAAGACAAGAAAGAACGTGAGCCTGAACTGGCACCACAAAATGCACTATGGAGCGGAGATAAATAATCATGACTGCACCACTAATTTCCATCCGTAACCTATGCGTAGACTACATCACAGACGCGGGCGATGTCCGCGCCTGTAACAACGTGAGCTTCGACATTGCACCAGGTGAAGTATTCGGTCTGGCTGGTGAATCTGGCTGTGGCAAATCCACTGTTGCCTTCTCACTAATGCGCCTTCATAAGCCGCCAGCGTTTATCACAGGTGGTGAGGTTATCTTCAACGGTGAAGATATCCTTCAGTACAGCGATGATCGCATGCAAGCGTTTCGCTGGAGTGAAATGTCGATGGTATTCCAGAGTGCGATGAACGCTTTGAACCCTGTTCTAACCATGGAAGAGCAGTTCTGTGACGTCATCATGCGTCATACCAATATGACTCGCGCTCAAGCAAAAACACGCGCTGAAGGTCTGCTGGAAATCGTTGATATCCACCCTAGCCGATTGAGTGATTACCCGCACCAGTTCTCTGGTGGTATGCGTCAACGTCTAGTAATCGCAATCGCTTTGGCTCTGAACCCAAAAATGATCATCATGGACGAACCGACTACCGCATTGGATGTAGTGGTTCAACGTGAAATTCTACAAAAAATTTACGCGCTTAAAGAAGAGTTTGGTTTCTCAATTCTGTTCATCACACATGACTTGTCATTGATGGTCGAGTTCTCGGATCGTATCGGCATCATGTACTCAGGTGAGTTGATTGAAGTCGCGCCTTCTAAGCAAATACTGGAAAGTCCTTACCACCCTTACACCAAAGGTTTGGGTAGCTCTTTCCCTCCACTAACTGGACCAAAGACCAAATTGACTGGTATTCCAGGTAACCCTTTGAACTTGCTAGAAGTACCACAGGGCTGCCGCTTCCAAGCTCGTTGCGACCGCGTACATGAAGCATGTACACGTGTACCAACCCAATTACGTCAAATTGAACCAGGTCGCCTCTCAAATTGCCATTTGTACGGCGACACCATTGCTCAAGCTAAGGTTTAACAACAAAAAAACGCTAGCTAAGAACAAAAATTACACTGGAGAGAATTATGAGCAAACAATTCGGCGAACTGCTGATTGAGGGTAAAAATGTCGTTAAGGACTTCCCTTTAAACAGTAACTCAATCAAACAATCTAAGATGCGCGCAATCAACGACGTCTCTTTCAAAATGTACAAGAGCCGCGGCTTGTCAGTGGTAGGTGAATCTGGTTCAGGTAAGTCTACTACTGCAAAAATGATTGCAAAAATGTACGCACCAACCGATGGCATCATTGAATACAAAGGTCGTGATATCCAAGATATCACCTCTCGTCACGATTTAATGACCTACCGTGAAGGTGTACAAATGGTGTGGCAAGACCCGTTTGGCTCGCTAAACCCAACGCACAATATCTTCCACCATATTGCGCGCCCGCTGCTGATTCATAAGAAAGTAGCACCGGGCAACAAGAAAGAACTGGAAGAGCGTGTGTACGACCTACTTGAACAAGTTGGTCTTATTCCACCAAAAGAAACGGCGCAAAAGTTCCCGCACCAGCTATCTGGCGGTCAGCGTCAACGTGTAAACCTAGCTCGTAACATCGCAGTTGGTGCAGAAGTGGTATTGGCGGATGAGCCAACATCGATGCTCGATGTATCAATCCGTGCCGGTGTTCTGAACTTGATGGAAGAGATGAAGTTCGAGAAACAAATGTCTCTGCTTTACATCACTCACGACATCGCAACAGCGCGTTACATTGCTGAAGATCTCGCGGTCATGTACGTAGGTCACATGGTTGAATGGGGCGATACTGAAGAAATCATTCACGATCCTCAACACCCATATACGCAACTGTTGGTATCTGCGGTTCCAGATCCATCGAAGTCTATTCACGAGAAACTGAAAGGCAACAAAGGGGAAATCCCACTTTGGACACCAGAATCTGTCGGCTGTCCATTTGCTGGACGTTGTGTACACGCTACCGACAAATGTCGCGAACGACTACCGGGCGTCACTCAACTGTCCGACAACCACTTTGTCCGCTGTTACTTATTTGAAGATTAATCATAACGAGGGTCAGGTTCAGCCTGGCCCATTCCTGTTTTTATCGTTTCCCGGAGACATTGAATGCTGCTACTGACTAACCACATTGGTTATGAACGTCTGGGCCCAAAGAAAGCCATTATCCAGACCGAACAACCACACTTGTCTTCTTACACTACTCAATTGATTTGTGCCACTAGCGAGCAAACCGTGGCAACTTTTGCGGTTGAAGAACAAGGTAAAGTGGCGAACTGGCATCAGGGCTATTTCTACCTCATCGACTTTTCCTCTTTCACAACGTCAGGTGACTATTTCTTGCAAGTAGAAGATACGCGCTCTTCCTCTTTCATCGTTGGCGAACACATTCTGTTGGATCAAACTTTGTCAGATGTGATCCACTACTTCAAATCGCAACGTTGCGGCGGGATCTTCGATCAACAAGATCGACAACTTCCAGTACTAAACTCCAATAAAAAGGTTGATGTACACGGCGGCTGGTACGACGCATCAGGAGACGTTAGCAAGTATTTAAGTCACCTTTCATACGCGAATTATTTGAATCCTCAACAAACCCCAATGGTGGTTTGGAACATCCTAAAAGGGGTTTCATTGCTTGAAGGAAGCGAAGACATTGCAGCTTTCACACGTACACGTCTGATTGAAGAAGCCCTGTTCGGTGCAGACTTTCTTGTGCGTATGCAAAACGAAAAAGGCTTTTTCTACATGACGGTCTTTGACAAGTGGAGCAAAGATACTGCGCAACGCGAGATTTGCGCGTACGAAACTCAACTTGGTCACAAATTTGACGACTATCAAGCAGGCTTTCGACAAGGTGGCGGTGTCGCCATTGCAGCGCTAGCGGCAGCGTCGCGTTTAAGTGTTCACGGTGAATACGATCAACAAAAATACCGCAACGCTGCCGAAAATGGTTACTGGCACTTAAAAGAGCACAATACGCAGTACCTCAATGATGGGGAAGAAAACATTATCGACGAATACTGTGCGCTACTGGCTTGTGTAGAACTGTTTAAAGCAACCAAAGAAACTCGCTACTTGGAAGAGAGCCGTTTGTGGGCGCAACGTTTAGTTGCACGCCAAATGAGCGACGAGCAGATTCAACACTTTTGGTCAGCAAACCAAGACGGCAGCCGTCCATATTTTCACGCAGCCGAAGCTGGTCTACCAGTTATTGCCCTATGCGAATATCTATCAATTGAAGACGACTCAGCACGAGCGGAATCGGTAAAACGTATCGTCAACCTAGCGTGTGAGTTTGAGATCACAATATCGAATAAAGTGATCAACCCATTCGGTTACCCTCGCCAATATGTTAAAGGCGTAAATGAGTCAAAACGCGAGGCATTTTTTGTAGCACACAACAATGAATCCGGCTATTGGTGGCAAGGCGAGAATGCTCGACTGGGCTCACTCGCGACCATGGCGTACCTTGCTCAACCGCATATAGCGTCGCAAGAAGTACAGCAACAACTTTCTGTGTTTGCTCAAGATGCATTGAACTGGGTTGTAGGCTTAAACCCATACGACATGTGCATGCTAGATGGCCATGGTCGTAACAACCCTGATTACCTCCCTCAATATGGTTTCTTCAACGCAAAAGGTGGCGTGTGTAACGGAATCACTGGCGGCTTTGAAGACGAGGAAGACATTGCATTTAATCCACCAGCACAAAAAGAAGACGTGTTACAAAACTGGCGCTGGGGCGAACAATGGATCCCGCATGGCGCTTGGTACTTACTCGCGATAATCAGTCAAGCTCAGCATGTTTCTCAGTTGGCAACCTCTAAAAATATGAAGGAAGAATAATCATGGGAATGTATTTTGTCGGTATCGATGGTGGCGGCACGTCATGTCGAGCCAGGATTAAAGATTCACAAGGTAATTTTCTTGGCGAGGCCAAAAGCGGCAGTGCCAACATCATGCTAGGTGCTGAAATAGCAATGGCTTCGATTCTTGAATCCATCACTTCGGCTACCGAGCAAGGCGGTCTGACACAACAAGATTTCGCGTCGATGCACGTCGGCTTAGCCCTTGCTGGCGCAGAGCACAAAGCATCTTGGCAAGCCTTCATGTCTCTTCCTCATCCATTTGCCAGTATAACTCTGAATACCGATGCTTACGGTGCGTGCGTTGGTGCGCACAATGGCGAAGATGGCGCAATCATGATTGCGGGAACCGGTTCTTGTGGCATCTACCTTAACGGATTGGAGCAACACGTTGTCGGTGGTCGTGAGTTCCCTATTTCGGATCAAGGTGGCGGCGCAGTGATGGGGCTACGCCTAGTTCAGCAAGTTTTGTTAGCTGAAGATGGCATCAGAGAAAAAACGCCCCTAGCACAACATGTTATGACGCATTTCGAAAATGAGGTAGACAACGTGGTGGCGTGGTCAAAACAGGCGCTTCCTCGTGATTATGGGCAGTTTTCTCCGGCTATTTTCCAACATGCGGAACAAGGCGATGCACTGGCCATTGAAATGCTGAAGCAAACCGCAGCGGATATAGAAATGTTTCTCGTGGCATTAAACAAGCGCGGCGCAACACGTATTTGTTTAATGGGCAGCATAGCTGAACGCATTGTACGTTGGCTTTCACCACCAGTTCAGCAATGGGTTGTTGAGCCACAGTTTGACGCGATTGAAGGCGCAATTATGTTTGCTGGCAAACCAGAACATAACCTTTACTCGCTCAGTGCGGCGTAGGAGTAGATATGGAATATCGTGTTGATCTCGTAGTCCTTTCTGAGCAGAAACAAAACTGCCGCTTTGGCCTTACCTTTCATAACTTGAGCGACCAAGACCTGAACAGCTGGAGCTTAACTTTCGCTTTCGATCGTTACATTCTTCCAGACAGCGTTTCAAATGGTCAACTGACTCAAATTGGTAGTTTTTGCACACTTGAACCAGAAGGGGTGGTACTGGCTGCCAACCATCACTATTACTGTGAATTCAGTATTGGTTCGAACCCATTCCGTTATTACTCGGATGGCTTTAACGAAGCGATGATCAACTTTGTCGTTGATGGAAACCCACAGCGCGCACAAGTGGATGTCACGCCTATCGTATTAGCTTCACCATACCGTGAACGCAGTGAGATTCCGGCAAGTTTAACCCATGCACAGCCCTTGCTGCCAAAACCAAACCATATTGAGGTCAGCGATCACTATTTTAGCTTTGATCATCATGCTGGCGTCGCGGTTTATTCAAGCCTGGCCAATTCAGCTAAAGAATGGCTACTTGAAGAGCTTAAGCGCATTCACCAATTTGAGTTCGCATCAGACAATGGCAGTCAGATCATCTTCAAAGGCAACCCAACCTTGGATGAAGGCGCTTACAAACTGAAAGTAGCCGAAGAGTCAATCAAAATTGAAGCAGGATCTTCGTCTGGTTTTACCCATGCTTGTGCAACGTTATTACAACTAATCAAAGTTGGCGATCAACCTAACTCAATGGAAGTAGTTTGCTGTTCAATCAAGGACAGGCCACGTTTTCGTTACCGCGGTATGATGCTGGATTGTGCTCGTCATTTTCACTCCGTTGAGCAAGTCAAACGCTTGATCAACCAACTGGCTCATTACAAGTTCAATACGTTCCATTGGCATCTTACCGACGATGAGGGTTGGCGAATTGAAATCAAATCACTGCCTCAACTGACCGATATTGGTGCTTGGCGCGGATTGGATGAGATCAATGAACCACAGTACACGCACTTTGATGAACGTTACGGCGGCTTCTACACACAAGAAGACATCAAAGACGTTATCGAATTTGCATCGCAACGCGGCATCACCATCATTCCTGAAATTGATGTACCTGGTCATTGCCGAGCCGCCATCAAGTCGTTACCACACCTATTGGTAGAAGCGGAAGATACCACCGAATATCGCAGTATTCAGCATTACAACGACAACGTCATTAACCCTGCTCTGCCGGGGAGTTATGAATTTATCGACAAAGTGCTAGAAGAGGTCTCTGCGCTTTTTCCTGCGCCTTACGTTCATATTGGTGCCGACGAAGTACCTAACGGCGTATGGTCAAAAAGCCCAGCATGCCAAGCACTAATGGAACAACTGGGTTACAGCGACTACAAAGATTTGCAAGGACACTTCTTGCGTTATGCCGAAGACAAACTTCGTAAATTGGGCAAACGCATGCTGGGCTGGGAAGAAGCTCAACACGGCGACAAAGTCAGTAAAGATACGGTGATCTACTCATGGCTAAGCGAAGAAGCGGCATTGAACTGTGCTCGCCAAGGCTTTGATGTGGTGCTGCAACCAGCACAAACCACTTACCTAGATATGACCCAAGACTACGCACCTGAAGAACCGGGCGTGGACTGGGCAAACCCACTGCCACTAGAAAAAGCTTACAACTACGAACCGCTCGCTGAAGTGCCTGCTGACGACCCAATACGTAAGCGCATTTGGGGCATTCAAACAGCATTATGGTGCGAAATTATCAATAACCAACCTCGCATGGACTACATGATCTTCCCTCGTTTAACTGCAATGGCAGAAGCATGTTGGACAGACAAACAACACCGAGATTGGACCGACTATTTATCACGCTTGAAAGGCCATCTACCTCTGCTTGATTTGCAGGGAGTGAATTACCGTAAACCGTGGAAGTAATACAAAACTGATGTCGAAACATCACGCTTGAAGAGTTTTTAAATTTTGGCTGCTGATGCAGCTTCGTAAAAAGGAAAGACACAAATGAAATACGGCTATTTCGATAACGAGAATCGCGAATACGTCATCACTCGCCCTGACGTACCAGCACCATGGACCAACTACCTAGGTACTGAGAAGTTCTGTACGGTTATCTCGCACAACGCGGGGGGCTACTCGTTCTACAACTCTCCAGAATACAACCGTGTTACTAAATTCCGTCCAAATGCGACATTCGATCGCCCAGGACACTACGTTTACTTGCGTGATGATGAGACAGGTGATTACTGGTCAATCTCTTGGCAACCAGTTGCGAAGAGCCTAGACGAAGCAAACTACGAAGTTCGTCACGGCTTGTCTTACTCTAAGTTCAAATGTGAATACAGCGGTATTACCGCAACAAAAACTCTGTTCGTGCCAAAAGGCGAAGACGCTGAAATCTGGGATGTAGTGATTAAAAACACCTCTGACAAACCACGTACGATCAGTGCATTCTCATTTGTTGAGTTCTCATTCAGCCACATTCAATCTGATAACCAAAACCATCAAATGTCTCTGTACTCGGCAGGTACGGCTTACAATGAAGGCGTGATTGAGTACGACCTGTACTACAACACCAACGATTTCGAAGGTTTCTACTACCTAGCTTCAACATTTGATCCAGATTCATACGACGGTCAACGTGACAGCTTCCTTGGCCTATACCGTGACGAAGCAAACCCGCTAGCGGTAGAACAAGGGAAGTGTTTCAACACAGCACAAACGTGTTACAACCACTGTGGCTCTCTGCACAAGCAATTCACTATCCAGCCGGGTGAAGAAGTTCGCTTTGCTTACATTCTAGGTATCGGTAAAGGCAATGGTGACCGTCTACGTGCTAAGTACCAAGACCTTGCAGAAGTCGACAATGCATTTGCGGGTATCAAAGCACACTGGGATGAACGCTGTGGCAAGTTCCAAGTGAAATCACCAAACGAAGGTCTAGATACCATGATCAACGCTTGGACACTGTACCAAGCTGAAACTTGTGTGGTGTGGTCTCGCTTTGCTTCATTCATCGAAGTGGGTGGTCGTACTGGTCTTGGTTACCGCGATACAGCGCAAGATGCGATCTCAGTCCCTCACGCTAACCCTGCAATGACGCGCAAACGTATCGTTGACCTACTGCGCGGCCAAGTAAAAGCGGGCTACGGTCTACACCTATTCGATCCAGATTGGTTTGATCCAGAAAAAGCTGATGTTAAACCATCTAAATCTCCAACCGTAGTTCCAACACCTTCTGATGAAGACAAAATTCACGGCATCGAAGACACTTGTTCCGATGACCATCTATGGCTAGTTCCAACCATCTGTAAGTACGTGATGGAAACCGGTGAGCACAGCTTCTTTGACGAAGTGATCCCTTACGCCGACGGTGGCGATGCAACGGTTTATGACCACATGAAAGCCGCGCTAGACTTCTCGGCTGAATACGTAGGTCAAACCGGTATCTGTAAAGGTCTGCGTGCAGACTGGAACGACTGTCTGAACCTAGGTGGCGGCGAATCTTCAATGGTGTCGTTCCTACATTTCTGGGCACTGCAGGAGTTCATCGACCTAGCGAAATACCTAGGGAAAGAAGCCGACGTTGAAAAATACACGGTGATGGCAGCAAACGTTCGTGAAGCGTGTGAAACCCACCTTTGGGATGACGAAGGCGGTTGGTACATCCGTGGTCTGACGAAGAATGGCGACAAGATCGGTACTGCGCAACAAGCGGAAGGCCGAGTACACCTAGAGTCAAACACACTTGCGGTACTTTCTGGTGCGGTATCTCAAGAACGCGGCGAAAAAGCGATGGACGCTGTCGATGAGAACCTATTCTCTGAATACGGCCTCCACCTAAACTCACCATCTTTTGCAACACCGAATGATGATATCGGCTTCGTAACTCGTGTTTACCAAGGCGTAAAAGAGAACGGTGCGATCTTCTCGCATCCAAATCCATGGGCTTGGGTAGCTGAAGCGAAACTGGGTCGTGGTGATCGTGCAATGAAGTTCTACGATGCACTAAACCCATACAACCAGAACGACATCATCGAAAAACGTATTGCAGAACCATACTCATACGTTCAGTTCATCATGGGTCGTGACCACCAAGACCACGGTCGTGCAAACCACCCATGGTTAACAGGTACATCTGGCTGGGCTTACTTCGCTGTTACCAACTTTATCCTTGGTGTGCGTACAGGCTTCGATGGCCTAACTATCGATCCATGTATCCCAACGAACTGGCCTGGTTTCGAAGTGACTCGTCAATGGCTAGGTGCAACGTACAACATCAAAGTCGTTAACCCAGACTCAGTAAGCAAAGGCGTTAAGTCGATTACTGTGAACGGTGAAGCAGTGAATGGTGCCTCTGTCCCAGTTCAAGCGGAAGGTTCAGTAAACGAAGTTATCGTTACTCTAGGTTAATCATCTTTTGGGGGAGTCCTTCTCCCCTTTTGATTTATCCGGTGCATTTATGTTTTACAAGTGCATCGGTTCGCTAGCAAAGATTTAAGACGCGGTGGGATGCCGCTCTTATCGAGGATCGAATCATGATCAAATTTGGTACAGGCGGTTGGCGTGCATTTATTGGTGAGGAGTTCACCAAAGATAACGTACGCTTGGTTGCCCAAGCAGTTGCAAACATCACGAATAACGAATCGGTTGCTGATCGCGGTTTTGTGATTGGCTATGACCGTCGTTTTCTTTCCGATAAAGCAGGTCGTTGGTTCGCTGAAGTTCTAGCAGCAAACGGCATTATGGTTAGCTTTATCGACAAATTTGTCCCAACACCTATCGTAATGTTTAAAGCGAAAGAAATGGGCTGCGCATACTCGGCATGTATTACCGCATCACACAACCCTGCCGATTACAACGGCATTAAAGTCTTCATTGAAGGCGGTCGTGACGCAGATGAAATCATCACCCAAAAAATCGAATCACAAATAGACGCGCTCACTGCGCAAGATGTAAAAAGCGTCGACTTTGAACAAGCGGTTGAAGATAAGCTGATTGAAATCATCAATCCGATGAACGAATTCGTTGACTCAATCATCGACTTTATCGACATCGAAGCGATCAAGAAGGCGAATTTACGTGTTTTGATCGACCCAATGTTTGGTGTCGCGAAAAACGCACTGCAAACCGTATTAATCAACGGCCGCTGTGACGTTGATGTGATTAACGATGGCAAAAACCCAGATTTCGGTGGGTTAATGCCTTCGCCAAGCGCTGCAACACTCTACCGTTTGATGCACCTAGTGAAAGAGCAAGGTTACGATATTGGCATCGGTACTGATGGCGATGCGGACCGTCTTGGTATTATCGACGAAAAAGGTAACTTCATTCATCCAAATGAAGTGCTACTGCTGCTTTACTACTACCTACTTGAATACAAAGGCTGGAAAGGCTCCGTGGTACGTAACATCGCAACCACCCACCTTCTCGATAAAGTCGCCGAAGATCATGGCGAGAAATGCTTTGAGGTTCCTGTAGGCTTTAAGCACATCAGCTCCCAAATGGAAGCGGATGACTCACTGATTGGCGGGGAAAGCTCTGGTGGCCTAACCATTCGCGGCCACATCAAAGGTAAAGACGGCGTATTCGCATCAAGCCTATTGGTAGAAATGATTTCAGTAACCGGCAAGAAGCTGTCTGAGTTGCTGGATGAAATCTACAGCAAGTACGGCTATGCCTACATGGCAGAAGGCGATTGCAAGTTCAAACCAGCGCAAAAAGACGTACTGTTCAACAAGATTTATGTTGAAAAGCAGTTGCCTGAGTTTGAGTTTGAAATCGAAAAAGTCAGCTATGAAGATGGTGCGAAAGTCTACTTCAAGAACGGCGGTTGGATCATCGCTCGCTTCTCTGGCACTGAGCCACTGCTACGAATTTTTGCAGAGATGCAAGATAAGGACACTGCGGAACGTGTTCTTCAACAGTTTAAAGACTTCTTGTCTTTATAACTGAGCCTTGTGCCCGCTTCGCGCACTATGATGAGAGTCGACGCTGTCTGAAAAGGCGCTCATCAAAAAGGAGAAGAGCACTTGCCCGGCTCCACAGCCGGGCTTTTTTATTGTATGTTGGGAAGTCGTAAACGAGATAGCAAAGATACTCAGGAGCGTTAAGCAAATGCCAGGACGCCTTGCGTTTCAATTTTCACCGCGACGGACTCACCTATATTTAATGCTTGCGAAGCTGTAGCTAACAAACGGTCACCATTCGCGTTAATCACATAACGGCAGTGATCACCCATAAAATGCTGTTCCAATACGGTTACCGAACTATCTTCATCGGATTGAATTTGTACATGCTGCGGTCTTAGCAGTAAAGAGCACTCCGCCTGTACTGGAATATCTTGTTGAGCCGTGGCTTCAACCACGCCCAAGTGGGTTTCATATTCTGAATTCGAAACTCGTTTAGCAGCAAGGTAACTGCCACCACCTAAGAAATCAGCGACAAATTTACTTGAAGGTTGGTAGTAAAGCTCAGATGCTGTGCCATATTGCTCGATGACTCCATTGTTCATCACTGCCATTTTATCGGCGAAAGCAAAAGCCTCTTCACGGCTATGCGTAACAAAAATGGCAGTCACACCTTGGGCCTTAAAAATCTTACGGATCTCACTTATCAACTCATGGCGAACTTGCGTATCAATATTAGAAAACGGTTCATCCAGTAACAGTAAGTCTGGGCTGTAAGCTAATGAGCGAGCAATCGCAACACGCTGCTGCTGTCCACCAGACAATTGATGAGGATAACGATCGCCATAACCTTGAAGATGCACGAGTTCTAACATCTCTTGAACTTTGGCATTTTTCTCTTTTGTCGAGCACTGCTTTAAGCCAAAGGCAATGTTTTGCTCCACCGTCAAGTGAGGAAAAAGTGCGTAATCTTGGAAAATCATCCCTATATTACGCTGTTCTGGCGGCAACCAGTTTTCCCCATCGTCAATTGTGACGCAATTTAGACTCATTTCGCCTGACGTTAACGGCAATAATCCCGCAACGGCCTTTAATAGTGTTGTTTTCCCACAGCCACTAGCTCCTAGCAAACAGACAATCTGCCCTTGTTCTACCTCAAGAGACAATGATTCGAGTACGGTTTGATCATCATATTGGCACGTTAGGTTTTTAATTGATAATGCACAGCTCATCAGTGATTTTGCTCCAGTGAACGGTTAACAACAACAAGCGGGATCAACCCAACAAGAACCAACAGGACCGCTGGTAAAGCGGCCAATTCTAAATGCTCATCCGAGGCGAAGTTATAAACGTATGTGGCTAGTGTTTCAAAGTTAAACGGACGAAGTAACAAAGCCGCATTGAGCTCTTTCATTGACTCGATAAACACTAATAAAGCCGCAATCAGTGCACCGCGCTTAACCAGCGGAAAGTGCACGCGCCACAGCATGGCATTCGGCTTACAACCCATAGTGCGCGATGCCATATCTAACGACGGAGAAATTTTATTTAAATTACTTTCGATACTACCAATCGCTACCGCGGAAAAGCGCACAACCATGGCAAATACTAGTGCGAACATGGAACCAGAAAAGATAAGTCCCG
This sequence comes from Vibrio sp. 1580, assembly GCF_033340055.1. NCBI lineage: Bacteria > Pseudomonadati > Pseudomonadota > Gammaproteobacteria > Vibrionales > Vibrionaceae > Vibrio > Vibrio sp. 1580. Next base: position 147,737 of record NZ_JAWOVT010000005.1, on the reverse strand, counting down.
GCCTTCCCCACTCCATGGCTTTAGCAACGTCGTTGACACGATGATCCATAAACAGCACAGCGACCATCACACCGATGGCTAGTACCGTTCCTGGTACTGCATAGCCCATAGAAGAAAGACGCATAAATGCCAAGCTTTCTCGTTTACCATTGACTCGATGGGTAAAGTTAACGATCAGTGCGACAGCAACACCAATAATCGCAGCAATAACAGACACAACTAAGCTATTCCATGCGTATTCACGAAACTCTGAGGTCCAACTCTGCGCAAAATAAGTGATCGCATAATCAATCAGCTGTAGTAGCGGCAAAATAAACGCGACCGAAACCAAGCCCCAGCACCAAACTAGTGCGGTCCACTTTTTCCAGCCCGTCAACTCGTAACGAAAATCTTCGTGACTGTTAAATTGGCTTTGAAAAAGCTTTTGTTTACGGCGGCTGTATCGTTCGGCACTAAGAAGCAGTACTACAATGACGAGCATCATGGCAGAAATCTTGGCTGCCGCATTAAGATTAGAGTACCCCAACCAAGTATCGTAGACCGCTGTGGTTAACGTATTCACCGCGAAGTAACTTACCGTACCAAAGTCACCAATGGTCTCCATTGCGACCAATGATAAACCCACTGCGATAGAGGGTCTTACTAACGGCATCGAGATGCGCCAAAAACTTTCCCATGGAGAGCACTTGAGCAAACGCGCGCTTTGCAATAAAGAGACATTTTGCTCCATAAACGCAGCCCGGCACAATAAATACACGTAAGGATACAACACCAAAGCCAACACAAAGGTCGCACCAGGCAACGTACGAATGTCAGGGAACCAATACTCGCCAGGTCCCCATCCGGTTACATCACGCAAAAAGATCTGAATCGGGCCTGCAAAATCAAACCAATCAGTAAAAATATAACCAATGATATAACCTGGCATTGCAAGAGGTAGTACCAATGCCCACTGCAACCATTTTTCGGTCGGCAGTTTACACATGGCCATTATCCAAGCGCTTGGAATACCAAGAATTAAGGACAGCACCATTACGCCAACAGTTAGCGCAACCGTGTTAAAAATATAAGTCGGCATGACCGTTGCCATTAAATGAGCAAACAAATCATCCGTTTCACCAATCGCGGTGTAGAAGATCGCTAAGATCGGCAAAACCAGTAGCAGAGTTATTACCCCACTACTGGTTTTCCATAAAGAGTGTTTATCTTTCATCGCCTAATTACTGCAAGGCTGTATGAAATACAAATGCTGTTGCAAATACATCTCATATCCTTTAATCAAATGGGGGTACTGTTATACCCCCACAAGGAATTAAAGGTCAAATTTCACTTCGTCTAATAGCTTAATTGCCGCTTCGTGGTTGGCTGCAATATCGTCTAGAGAAAGCTTGTCTGCTTTAAAGTCACCCCAAGATTCCACAAGCTCAGAACGCTTCACGCCTTCTTTAACTGGGTACTCATAGTTAACTTCTGCGTACATTTGCTGCGCTTTGTCACCCGTTAGGAATTCCATTAGCTTCACAGCATTGTCTTTGTTTGGAGAGTACTTCGCCATCGCCATACCAGAGATATTCACGTGAGTGCCTGTAGTCTCTTGATTAGGGAAGTTGATGTAAACTGCATCAGCCCAAGCTTTTTGCTCTTTGTCGTTAACCATTTTACCTAGGTAGTAGCTGTTACCCAGAGAAACATCACATAGGCCTTCTTTGATCGCTTTAACTTGTGCACGATCGTTGCCTTGTGGTTTGCGAGCAAGGTTTGCTTTCACACCTTCCAACCACTCTTTGGTTTCTGCTTCGCCATTGTGAGCAATCATTGCTGAAACTAGAGAAACGTTGTACGGGTGCTTACCGCTACGAGTACAAATTTTACCTTTGAACTCTGGCTTAGCTAAGTCTGCGTAGTTGAAATCTGCGCCTAGTTTACCTACGCGATCACGTGATGAATAAACGCTACGAGAACGTAGAGTTAGAGCAAACCACTCATTCTCTTTATCTTGGTATTGAGCAGGTACGTTTTCTTCAATGATTTTGCTATCGACTTTCTGAACTAAACCTTTGTTTGTCAGTTCAGCTAGACGGCTGATGTCTGTCGTAAGAATAACGTCAGCAGGGCTGTACTCACCTTCTTGAGCTAGCTTTTCTGCTAAGCCTTTTTTAGCAAATTTTACGTTTACTTTGATGCCAGTTTCTTTAGTGAACTCATTGAACATAGGTTCAACTAGGAAAGGTTGACGGTAAGAGTAGACGTTCACTTCTTCAGCAGCCATTGCTGTTGGAGCTAGAGTAGCGCAAGTTAGTGCTGAAAGAGTTAGCAGTTTTTTCATTGTTTAATCCTTTACCATGCTAATGATAACGTTTATCAGTTGCGTTATTATATGTATGTTCAATAAGAAGACAATGACGAATATTAAAAAACCTGCTCATCGGAGCAGGTTTTATTGTGTTAAGTGTGTAACCATTTATTACAAGCTAATGATTATTTCACCGTAACAAACTCTGGGTAAGCACCAACACCACAATCATGCATGTCCATACCTTCCATTTCTTCATCTTCTGTAACGCGAATCCCAACGGTTGCTTTCAAGATTGCCCACACAACTAGGCTGGCACCAAATACCCAAGCAAAGATAACTACGGCACCTAAAAGCTGTGCACCAAACGTTGCATCACCGTTGCTCAGTGGCACTACCATTAGGCCGAAGAAACCACACACACCGTGAACTGAGATAGCACCTACTGGATCGTCAATTTTAAGTTTATCTAGAGCAATGATACTGAATACAACTAGTGCACCCGACACTGCACCAATCGCAACCGCGTACAGTGGTGATGGCGATAGAGGGTCTGCAGTGATGGCAACCAAGCCAGCTAGCGCGCCATTGAGAATCATCGTTAAATCGGCTTTACCCCAAGTAGTTTTACAAACGAATAGCGCCGCAATTGCACCGGCAGCCGCTGCTGCGTTAGTGTTTAGAAAGATCTGACCAACCGCTGTAGCATTCTCAAAATCTGAAACCATCAACTGAGAGCCACCGTTAAATCCAAACCAGCCAAACCAAAGGATAAAAGTACCCAACGTTGCCAAAGGCATGTTAGAACCTGGAATCGGATAAATTTCACCATTTTTACCGTACTTACCCTTACGCGCGCCAAGCAGTAACACACCAGCTAGAGCAGCAGAAGCACCTGCCATATGTACGATACCAGAACCCGCAAAGTCACTAAATCCAGCTTCTGCTAGGAAGCCTCCACCCCATGTCCAGTAACCTTCCATTGGATAGATAAACGCAGTTAAAATCGCAGAGAAAATCAAGAAAGACCAAAGCTTCATGCGCTCAGCTACCGCACCAGAAACGACGGACATGGCAGTTGCAACGAAGACAACTTGGAAGAAGAAGTCAGACTCTAAAGAGTGGTCGGCCCCTTCACCTTGAGTACCAATTAACGTACCAAATGAAGGTAACCAGCCTCCTTCTCCATTATCGACATACATGATGTTATAACCGACAATCAGAAACATCGTACATGCGATGGCGTACAAACAGATGTTCTTCGTAAGAATTTCTGTTGTGTTTTTAGAGCGCACAAGGCCAGCCTCTAGCATCGCAAAGCCTGCTGCCATCCACATTACCAACGCACCGGAAATGAGGAAGAAAAAGGTGTCAAGTGCGTAACGTAACTCGGTTACTGTTGTTGCTAATTCCATAATAAGTATCTCCAATCCTTTGAATTCTTAAAGTGCTTCTGCGTCCATTTCGCCAGTTCGGATACGCACCGCTTGGTTCAGATCGTAAACAAAAATTTTACCGTCGCCGATTTTTCCGGTTTGCGCAGCTTTTGTAATTGCTTCAACAACGCGATCTACATTGTCTGCGTGAGTCGCGATTTCAATTTTCACCTTTGGTAGAAAATCGACTTGATACTCTGCACCGCGATACAATTCCGTGTGACCTTTTTGACGACCGAACCCTTTAACTTCTGATACTGTCATCCCTTCGATACCGACATCAGCCAATGCTTCTCGTACATCGTCTAATTTAAACGGCTTAATAATGGCATTGATTATTTTCATTGAGTTATCTCCGAAGCTTTCATCCTGAAACACTTCTTATAATCCAATCTACGTGCCAAGTTTTTAAGTTATTGAATAATAAAAACTAACCTCAATTTACATATCTATAAACAAAAAGAGCGCACCATATCGGTGCGCCCTTTTCACAAATTTAAAGCAACGGCAGAGAAGTTACCCAAAACTGTGCATTAAATGTTCAAAAAGTCTTTCCACTGTTCGATAAGTGCCATGAAATCCTCTATCCCACAACTTGCTGTACTTTCTGCATTGTAGAAGTCGAACTCACTTTCCATCTCGACATCATATTCATGGGCTAATGCGTTTTCTTGTACAAGAACTTCGTCGCCCTGAATCATCAAGCTAATTTCCGTGCCTGTTAGGTTATGCTCCTGAGAAGGCGCTGAAAATGACCGCTCAATTAGCTTTTCAACCTGTGCAATCTTCATCGGATCTTTGCCAATTTCTTCTTGCAACCAGCGCCCTACAATCTCATGTCCCATGCTACATTTTACGTAGTACTCGCCCATCAACGTGTTACGAATGAATTCAAATTCCACCGAGATTGCCTATTTCGTATCAATTTGGTGCGAGTATAGCGAATTGCTCCCATAAAAAAAGCACCTCATGTGAGGTGCTTTTGAATTGTGCATTTCTGATTATGCCGGCTCTTGGAAGATCACTTCGTCCGCTTTCTTGGTGTATTGATCCATTTTATGGAAGTTCAAGTAGCGGTACGTATCCGTTGCCGTAGCGTCGATTTGCTTCGCGTATTCTAGGTATTCTTCTTTGGTTGGAATCTTACCTAGAATTGCACCTACTGCAGCTAGCTCAGCTGACGACAGGTAAACATTCGCACCAGTACCCAGACGGTTCGGGAAGTTACGCGTTGAAGTCGACATTACTGTTGATTTATCTGCAACACGCGCTTGGTTACCCATACAAAGTGAACACCCCGGCGTTTCAATACGAACCCCTGCACGTCCGAAGATACCGTAGTAGCCTTCTTCAATCAGTTGGTCTTTATCCATCTTTGTTGGTGGCGCTACCCAAAGGCGCGTTGCTAACTGGCCATTGAACTTATCAAGCAATTTACCTGCTGCGCGGAAGTGACCGATGTTCGTCATACAAGAACCGATGAACACTTCATCAATCGCTGTGCCTTGTACTTCAGACAACAAACGAGCGTCATCTGGGTCATTCGGTGCACATAGTACTGGCTCATTGATTTCAGCCATATCGATTTCAATCACATGTGCGTATTCAGCGTCTTTATCTGCTTGCATCAGCTCAGGGTTTGCTAGCCACTCTTGCATTGCTGTAATGCGGCGCTCGATAGTACGGCGATCACCGTAGCCTTCAGAGATCATCCACTTCAGCATCACGATGTTAGAGTTTAAGTACTCTTCGATCGACTCTTGAGACAATTTCACAGTACAACCTGCCGCCGAACGCTCTGCAGATGCATCAGAAAGCTCAAATGCTTGCTCAACCGTTAGCGTTTCTAAGCCTTCAATCTCAAGGATACGGCCAGAAAATTCGTTGATCTTGCCCGCTTTCTCTACCGTTAGTAGACCTTGCTGAATCGCGTAGTAAGGGATGGCATGAACAAGATCACGCAGTGTAATACCCGGTTGCATTTCACCTTTAAAACGAACCAAGATTGACTCTGGCATGTCTAGCGGCATAACGCCTGTCGCAGCTGCAAAGGCAACCAAGCCCGAGCCTGCTGGGAATGAAATACCCAGAGGGAAACGAGTATGTGAGTCACCACCCGTACCGACAGTATCCGGTAGTAGCATACGGTTTAGCCATGAGTGGATAATACCGTCACCAGGACGAAGAGATACACCACCGCGGTTCATAATAAAGTCCGGAAGTGTATGGTGAGTGTTAACGTCTACTGGTTTTGGATAAGCCGATGTGTGACAGAAAGACTGCATGACAAGATCAGCAGAGAAGCCGAGACACGCCAAGTCTTTAAGTTCATCACGAGTCATAGGGCCAGTAGTATCTTGCGAGCCTACTGTCGTCATTTTCGGCTCACAGTAGGTTCCAGGACGGATGCCTTCTACGCCACATGCTTTACCAACCATTTTCTGTGCAAGCGTGTAACCCTTGCCAGAATCTGCGATTTCACCTGGTTTGCGGAATACGTCCGAAGGCTCAAGACCTAGCGATTGACGCGCTTTGTCTGTCAAACCACGACCGATGATCAATGGGATACGACCACCAGCACGAACTTCATCAATCAGTACTTCTGTTTTTAGCGAGAACTCAGCTAGAACCTCACCAGTTTCGTGGTTGCAAACTTTACCTTCATATGGGTAAACATCGATAACATCGCCCATGTTGAGCTTAGTTACGTCAACTTCGATTGGTAGTGCGCCAGCATCTTCCATTGTGTTAAAGAAGATAGGGGCAATTTTGCCACCAAGCACATACCCACCAGCTCGTTTGTTTGGAACGTAAGGGATATCATCACCCATAAACCAAAGCACTGAGTTGGTTGCAGATTTACGTGAAGAGCCAGTACCAACAACATCACCAACGTAAACCAATTGATGGCCTTTGTCTTTTAACTCTTCAATTTGCTTGATCGGGCCAATAGTACCCGGTTGATCAGGGTTTATTCCTTCACGCTCGTTTTTAAGCATCGCCAGTGCGTGTACTGGGATATCAGGGCGAGACCAAGCGTCAGGTGCAGGTGAAAGGTCATCCGTGTTCGTTTCACCTGTTACTTTAAATACGGTTAGAGTGACTTTTTCTTCAAGCTTAGGCTTAGAAAGGAACCACTCAGCATCAGCCCATGATTGAAGTACTTTCTGTGCATGCGCATTGCCTGCTTTCGCTTTCTCTTCTACGTCATAGAAAGCATCAAACATCAGCAGCGTATGAGACAGCGCTTTTACTGCGATCTCTGCCAGTGCTTCATCATCCAATAGCTCAACTAGCGGTTCGATGTTGTAACCACCTTGCATAGTGCCTAGCAGTTCAGCCGCTTTTTCACGACTCACTAATGGTGATTTAACTTCACCTTTTGCTACTGCTGTTAGGAAACCCGCTTTTACATAAGCAGCTTCATCAACACCTGGAGGGATACGGTTTTCAAGTAGGTCAAGAATGACTTTTTCTTCACCTTGCGGGGGATTTTTCAGAAGTTCTACAAGTCCAGCAACTTGTTCTGCGTCTAGCGGTTTAGGAACAACTCCTTCAGCAGCACGCTCTTCGACGTGTTTACGGTAGGCTTCAAGCACGACTTTTTCCTCTCATTGCGGTTCCTCCTCTATTATTACTATTGTTAAAGTAAAGGAGTGAACATCCTTGGAAACTTGGCTCTCCATTGCCCTTGTTTTCATTCAATTATGATTGAGAAACAGCGCCGTAGAGGCCAAACTGTGGGCAAAATAATAGCAAATTTAACCTTAAATTAAAATCTTATCATTTTGACCAACATAGCAACTTACGACTAAAGTTCTGCTAATTTTGACCAAATATGCCAAGTTTTTGCTTTCTCATACCCGATTAATTAAACGATGTTCCTACGATCAAATACACAGCATCCAAATCTTGCTCGGTACGACCGTATGCCAACATTATTGGTCCTATTGGTGAGTCAACACCAAAGAAGATGGAGCCAGCATTGTAAAGCGGCGCTTCGTTTAGTTTCAGATCATTATCAGACCAAACACCGCCATATTCGACCGATGCGCCCAGGTAGACTGGAGCTTCAAACAATCCGAAATCATTATCAAACCACTTATATCGGTACACCAAACTGCTGAAAAATAAGTTCTGTCCGATCAGGCTATTTCTTGGGATTCCCGATAGGCTTAAGAAGCCGCCCAACTCTCTGGGATCAAGCGGTAAAGATGAGTTTTTACTCTCTACAAAACTATATTCAGCATGTCCGACTAAAGTATGACGCTGATGACTCACTGCACCTTTAAATCGTGCAGAGATTTCATAAACGGTATCTTCAATAATTTTGTCAGTTTCTAAAAGGCTAACGCCTTGAGGACTTTGATCATGAGACACTAAATATTCGAGATCGACTAAAAGCCCACGAGTCGGAAATGCGAAATCATCAAGTGTATCTAGGCGATAATTGGCAAACAGGCCACGACGTTCAAAATCCAATTTACCAGCAGAAGCCAAAGTAGAAAGCTCAATATCTCCGGTTGAGTAGCGAGCGCCAAATCGAAGTTCTTGCCACAATGTGGGTTGGATACCTATCGCTAACTCTGTTGTAAAATCATCGTAAGTGACCGGAAAAAAGTCATTTACTGACTCTAAATCTGGTGCTTGAGGCTCTGTTAAAGGTAAGTTTCGGCTCTCACTGCCATAGGAAATACGCCCCGATACAAAAAGTTCTTGGCTAGATAAAACAGGGGAATACAACTCAGCTTCAATCAGCTTATCCGTGCCCATTTCTACGTTGAACGCCAACTCCGCGCCATGAGAGTTCAAGTTGGTAAAGTTGGTTGATATCCCTATGCCGTACTGGCTATCTGTATCGAAGTCATCTTCAAGAAAAAATCGGAAGTTGAGATAATTAGGCCCCCACGACTTCTCGTTAACATCAAAAACCAACAATGTCTCACCATCAACCTCTTCAAAGTGATAAGTGATGAGCTCGAACCGATCTAACGCGTAGAGGTTTTCAACGGCTTTCTCAATTTCGGCCGTTGAAATACGACGTCCGGTTTCTAATTCAATACGATTCGTCAACAACACATCGCTGTAGTGCGTGTTATTTACAATCACAATGTCATCAACCACACGCTGATCGCCATAAATCAAAGTTTTACGAACTTCTTGTTTGCGGTCGATGTATTTTTGATAGTCCGCGTTGGACAAGCGTAACTCTTTCAGCTTGTCTTTTAATTGCTTGGTAATATCGTACCCAGCTTGAAAAGCCCAAGGCATTTTGTCGAACTCGACGGTTTCCATGGTGCCCACATTGGGACGAATATAGATATCTTGAGGTTCAAGCTCGTCCACTTGCTGTTGTGTACTACGACGAACGAGATAGTTAGAGAGTTGGTCCGCGACAGTAAACAGCCCCGTAAATTCATCTTCGGTTTTGTAGTCGGTGCTAATATCGACGGCAATAACGACATCAGCCCCCATGGCGCGAGCCACATCGACAGGCATGTTATTGACGACGCCGCCATCAACAAGCATATGGCCATTGAGCTTATAGGGAGGAAGCGCTCCTGGTACAGACATGCTAGCCATCATGGCGTCCACAAGGTAACCATTGCCCAGTACGACTTCTTCTAGGGCAAGAATATCAGTCGCAACAGAACGATAAGGAATGGCAAGATCATCAAAAGAATCGAATCGCCCTAAGTTCCCTGTAGTCTCACGCAATACTCGCAACATGTTCTGGCCTTGCACCACACCCGTTGGTGCTCGTACCTCACCGAACCTTAAGCCGAGATCGGTATTAATTTGATAGCGGTCTTCATACTCTTTGTCACGAACTCGACGTTGGCTACGGTCAACACGATCTCGATAACCGCTGCCCCAATCGACGGTGTAGATAAAACTCTCGATTTCATCAGCACTCATACCCGTGGCATAAAGCCCACCCACATAGGCGCCCATACTGGTACCGGTCACAATATCGACAGGGATCTGCATTTCTTCCAATGCTTTTAAAACCCCAATGTGTGCCGCCCCTTTCGCTCCTCCACCAGCGAGCACAACCGCCACCTTTGGTCGAGGTTCCAAGTCATCCGTTTTTGTTAGAGAGTTTGCGAGGGAAACAGAAGGAGTGATCATCAAAAAGGTACTAACCCAAAGCGCAAAGTTGCGAACCGATGGGCTTGATAACAGCTTTTTGAACATTCACTTCTTCCTTTATTGAATATCTGATCAAGTAGGGCGTGCTAGCAGTACTGTACTAACACGCCCTAATATGTACTAAGAATTAATCAGATAAACAAGCTAATGTTGTTGATTTGGCGATGCTACCAATCAAATATGCTATTTAACCAGTTTGATTTCTTCTCACACTGTTGCTTTATCTGACCGGTTTTATCCCAAACCGGCAGTTTGTAATCACTACGGCAGTTCATTTCTAAACCTCCATCAGATGTAGGCTTGAACCCTAATGTGGTAATTTCTCTTGGCCATGGGAGCTCTAAGCGCTCAGGAATACGCTGCTTCAAGTACTCTGCGTACACTCGTAATGCACCACTCGACCCCGTTAGATTCACGGGTTTATTATCGTCGCGGCCTAGCCAAATTGTCGTCACCTCACGACCATCAACACCGACAAACCAACTATCGCGGTTGTCATTACTGGTACCCGTTTTTCCTGCCAATGCAGCCCAACCAAACTGGCTTTGTAAGAAGCGGCCAGTGCCTTGAGCAACCCCTTGTTTCATCGCGTAGGTCGTTAGCCATGCAGCTTGTTCATCCACGGCTCTTGATGAACGAGGCAAGGATTGATACAGCACATTACCTTCCATATCCATGACTGAGCGCAGAGCGGTCAGTTTTGCACGCTTACCTGAATTCGTCAGAGTCTGATACATCTGTGCGACTTCGAATGGCGTCAAAGAAAACGAACCCAAAAACATCGAAGGCACTGGGCGAATTTCGTCTTTGTTCACGCCCAAACGCTCTAAAGTATTGGACACTTCAGGAATGCCAAGTGCCATACCTAAGCGCACGGTTGGTACGTTAAGTGATTTCGCTAAAGCAATGTAAAGTGGCACATCACCACGATATTTTCTATCGTAGTTGCGCGGCGTCCACACGTTACCTTTACTGCTCTTCAGACTTAACGGCGTGTCGTGTAGCGTCGTGCCTAGGTTGTATTTATCCGGTTGTTCTAGAGCCGTTAAGTAAATCGCTGGTTTCACTAAAGAACCAATTGGACGACTGGCATTGAGCGCTCGGTTAAAGCCTTCATAACCGACACGTTTACCACCAACCATCGCACGGATTTCACCACTATGGCGATCAACGGCCACAGCAGCGGCTTCTAACTCTTTACCACCCCGTTTAGCTAGTTCTGGGATCTTTTTCGCGATAGCTTGTTCCATTTTGCTTTGCGATACTGGGTCCAGAGACGTAAATACGCGCAGTCCGGTCTCTGCCTTAAATCGCTCCCCAACTTTTTCTTTTAATTCAATACTCAATTGTTGGAAATAAGCTGGCTGACGGCTCGCAATACGTGGCTTGCTTTGCGTATCGAGTGGACGACTTACAGCTTGTTCATACTGCTCTGAAGTCAACATGTTTTGCTGCATTAACAGGCGCAGAACGAGATCACGACGCTCTTTCGTTCTCTCAGGGTAACGAATTGGGTTGTAGTAAGACGGTCCTTTTACCATCCCAACTAACATCGCCAGCTGATCGATTCGCAACTCCTGAATTGGCTGCCCAAAATAGTAACGCGACGCCAAGCCAAACCCGTGGATCGCTTCACCTCCACTTTGACCTAGGTACACTTCGTTTAGGTAGGCTTCTAAGATACGATCTTTGCTGTAACGGTAATCCAAAATTAGCGCGATATACGCTTCTCGAACTTTACGCCACAGTGTTTTATCACGAGTCAAAAACAGGTTTTTTGCCAATTGCTGAGTCAGCGTACTACCACCTTGAACAGTACGACCCGCCTTAATGTTCGCAACCAATGCACGTGCAATCGCGAGCGGTGACACCCCGTCATGTTGATAAAAATCCCGGTCTTCGGTCGCAAGCAGTGCATCCACCAAAATTTCAGGGAACTGATCACGACGTAAGAAAAGGCGCTGTTCATCACGGTCTTTCTCCAGCATGCCCAACATCTTCGGTTCTAGGCGCAAGTAACCAAGGTCTCCTCGAGATTCTAAAGACTGAATACGTTGCAAGCCGGAATCAGAGAAATGCAGCATAATGTGACGATCCGGCTCGGGACCATCGGCAAACTCGAATGGACGACGAATCAATTCAATCCGAGTGGAAGAAGAGGAATATTCGCCTGGGTAACGAGGTTGACTCACTTTACGGTAATTCAACACATCTAGCTCGTTGCGCAGTTCTTGGATGGTGATATTCTCACCAGGGCTTAGATTCAAGATACGGGCATAAACCACCGTTGGCAGCTCAAACAGCTGACCTTCAAAGCGTTCTTTCACCACACTATCTAAGTAAATCCCAACAAACAGCAAAACAGCGGCAAGTGCAACGCCAGCTTTCCAGCTAAACGACCACAGAACTTTCAACCACGAACGTTTCTCGTTAGTCGGCTTTTTACTCGGCGTACGTCGAGTCTGTTTTGCGGTTCCTTTATTGGTTGTACTTTTCTTCGCTGGCGCTTTTTTCGCGCTAGGCTTCTTGCTGTCAGTCATTATTCAATTGTCTTTTTGTTTTCGTTGTTGCTACATGATTGGCAGGATCATCTGGCCAAACGTGTTTTGGGTAGCGCCCTTTCATCTCTTTTTGAACGTCTTTGTAGCTTCCGTTCCAGAAAGCCGCCAAGTCCGACGTTACTTGCAATGGACGTTGTGCCGGTGAAAGCAGTTCAAGCACCAAACGCTTGCGGCCAAGAGCTACCGTTGGGGAACCACTCTCCCCAAATACTTCTTGCATACGCACCGATAATATCGGCTCGTGGCCATATTGGTAACGGATACGCTTCTTTGAACCTGTGGGTAGTTGGTAATGCTCAGGTAACCATTCATCCAGTTGTTGATTGAGTGGCCAACCTAATAGAGCATTAAGCGCTTCGACCAAGTTTATCTTGCTCAGGTCTTTAACCGAGCTGACAGACGTCATGTATGGTTCTAACCACTCCTCTAATGAATCCAGCAAACTGGCTTCATCAAACACTGGCCATGACTGCTCAGGTAACCATTCCACCGCACAACGAATCCGAGCCAACAAGCTCTCCGCTGCCGGTGTCCAGTTTAGACTCTGTAAGCCCTGGCGGCGGACATACGTGAGTAAAGCTTGTGTCATTTTTTCTTTGCCCGGGCTTGGCAACGGCTCGCGTTCAACGACCAGCAGACCGAGTTTTGTTTGTCGCTCAGCTATTAGACGGCCTCTTTTTTCATCCCAGTCCACTACTTCTTCAGACGAAAATAGCGTATCAAAGGTCGTTCGCAATATATTGACATCCAATTCACATGCCGAATGAATTTGACTTGAATTAGAATGAGAACGCATTAAGTCAACGGCAACCAAATACTCACAGCCACCTAGCATGTCTTCCTGATGACATTCTGCACCATGACCATTAGCCAAAGTAAATCGCCCAAATTGATTTGTGCGCTGCTGCGCAATGCGATCTGGAAATGCCAGACTTAACACCAGCGGTAATGCATCTTCATCCACGCCTTTCAGGTCAAATACCGTATCCAATTTGTACGCCAGAGATTGAGCACGCTTGAACAACATCGACTTTTTTGGATGAGTACCAACAAGCCAACGATGCAAGCTATGAGCGATATTGGTAACATTTCTCTCTGGCTCTTCAATCAGTGCGACCGCCGCCAAAGCAGCATTTAACATCTTATCACTGTAAGATAGCGCTTTAATTAGCATCGCAGCCGCACGAGGCTCAACGCCTAGTTCATGCGCCTGTTTTCCTTCGGACGTTAATTGCCCTTTTTCCGTCAGTAGTCCCAATGACACCAATAGCTGCTTCGCTTGTTCCAATGACGCATTAGCGGGAACATCAAGCCACTTTAGATCGTGGATATCACCCGTTCCCCAAAAGGCAAGCTCCATAACTAAACTAGCCAAATCGGAATGCAAAATTTCGGGTAGGGGAACCAGCGGTTGCTGCTTGAACTGGCTTTCAGAATAAAGACGAACACAAATGCCCTCTTCTATTCGTCCCGCTCGTCCTGCACGCTGAATCGCTGAAGACTGTGCAATGCGTGTTTGCTCTAAGCGTGTTAAACCGTTTTTCAAATCAAAGCGGGCAATACGCTCTAACCCAGAATCAACCACGAGGCGAATGCCTTCAATCGTTAGTGAAGTTTCTGCAATGTTGGTCGCTAGAACGACTTTACGCTTACCTTGTTCTGCTGGCGTAATCGCTTTTTGTTGATCTGCAAAGCTCAGTTGACCATAAAGTGGGCATACGTCGATATCATCCGCTAAATGAGACAACCGCTCTTCAACTTGTTTTATGGCACCAACACCCGGCAGGAAAGCCAACAAAGATCCAGACTCTTTGTTCATAAGACTTTCTATTGTTTTTGCCATACTCGTAGGTAAATGCTCGTTCACACCTAACGGCTGGTAGCGCATTGCCACATCAAAGCTGCGCCCTTCAGATTCAATGTAACTGGCTTCTGGCAACAACGATTGTAATGCTTGTTGGTCAAGCGTTGCCGACATTACCACCAGCTTGAGATCGTCTCGCAATGCCTCTTGAACTTCTAAACTGAATGCCAAAGCGGTATCGGCATGAATGCTGCGTTCATGAAACTCATCAAAGATCAGTAGATCAACCCCATCCAGTTCAGGGTCAGTTTGGATCATCCTGGTCATGATCCCTTCGGTCACGATCTCCAGCTGCGTTGCAGAACTTACCTTTGCCTCGCCACGAACTCGATAACCCACGCGTTGACCAACTTGTTCTCCCAATTGCTCAGCAAGATAACGGGCAATGTTACGCGCCGCGAGTCGTCTTGGCTCAAGCATGATGATTTTTCCAGCAACCGAATGATTTAAGAGTAACTGCAAAGGGAAGTAAGTCGACTTACCGGCACCAGGCGCCGCTTTTAAGATCACTTGATGTTGATTTTTGACCGCCGTCAGCAACTCAGGCATCACGGCTTCAATCGGCAATTGTGACAAAGAAAATACCTTATGGTGTAATGGTGGCAACATTGTACATAAAAAATTTTTTGTCTAAATAAGCAAATGCATTTCACACCCGCTTTAGAGTCCGCCACTCTACTCAAACGCTATAAACGCTTTCTTGCCGATATCGAGCTCGATACTGGTGAAATCCGTACAATCCACTGCGCAAATACAGGTGCAATGACGGGTTGTGCAACACCCGGAAACAAAGTTTGGTTTTCTACTTCCGACAACCCGAAACGAAAATACCCCAATAGTTGGGAGTTGAGTGAGACCGAAAAAGGCCACCGTATTTGTATCAACACCGCGCGTGCCAATCAATTAGCCGTAGAGGCTATTGAAAATAATGTCATTTCAGAGCTTTGTGGTTATGACACACTTCAAACTGAGGTGAAATACGGTAATGAAAATAGCCGAATTGATATCTTGCTCAGCGCAGACGACAAGCCAAAGTGCTATATAGAAGTGAAAAGCGTCACTCTTCTTGATGAGACCGACTCTACTGGACAAGGATACTTCCCAGATGCGGTCACGACTCGGGGACAAAAACACCTGAGAGAGCTCACAGAAATGGCACAAAATGGAAGTAGAGCCATACTTTTATTCACTGTTTTACATTCAGGTATTGAAAAAGTATCCGCGGCGCACCATATAGACGCGAAATATTCACTATTACTCAAACAAGCACAAGACGCTGGAGTGGAAGTTCTCTGCTACAAAGCTGAACTGAGCGATACTGGAATGAAGCTGATTTCCGCTATTGATTTTATCAATTAAGAGAAAAAATGATGTCGTCTTCACATTGACGATAACTTTGCGATTCAGTATTTGCTTGCACCGCCTCTTTTTGCTATAGATACCCGCCTTAAATTGACTGCGTAGCAGTTGACTAGGTGTAAGTAGGAGATGCTGTATGCCAGAATCAAAGAAGAAAACGATAGGCATCCTAGCCATTGCCGGCGTGGAGCCATATCAGGAAAAACCTGGTGAAGAGTACATGTCACCAGAGCAGGTTGAACACTTTACGAAAATCTTAACAGCTTGGCGCGACCAGCTAAGAGCTGAAGTGGATCGTACTGTTCACCACATGCAGGACGAAGCAGCAAACTTCCCAGATCCAGTTGACCGCGCCTCTCAAGAGGAAGAGTTCAGCCTAGAACTGCGTAACCGTGACCGCGAACGCCGTTTGATCAAGAAGATTGAAAAGACTTTGGATAAAATCAAAGAAGACGATTTTGGCTTCTGTGAGTCTTGTGGCGTAGAGATTGGCGTTCGCCGTCTTGAAGCACGTCCAACCGCTGACCTTTGTATTGACTGTAAAACACTTGCAGAAATCAAAGAGAAGCAAATGCAAGGTTAATCACCCAGCATTATGATTGTTGAAGGGAGCTCAGGCTCCCTTTTTGTTTTGGCTATCTTCGCACCCTATTTGTTTACTAAATTCGAGATACACGCATGACACGCTATGTAGGTCGATTCGCCCCATCTCCTTCTGGTCCACTGCATTTTGGTTCACTGATTGCCGCTCTTGGCAGTTATTTTCAAGCGAAAGCACAAAACGGAGCTTGGTTAGTACGTATTGAGGACTTAGACCCACCAAGAGAAATGCCAGGTGCAGCGCAACTTATCCTAGAGGCACTCAAGGCCTATCAGCTGCATTGGGATGGAGAAGTGGTATACCAGAGCGAACGTCACGACCTTTACCAAGCTCAAATAAACAAATGGCTCGAAAATGGAGAAGCCTATTATTGCCAATGTACTCGTAAGCAAATTAAAGAGCATGGCGGTTTTTATCCTGGCACTTGCCGCGATAAAAACTTGAAAGACGGCGCGATTCGCCTAAAAATGACCAAGCCTGTCGCTCATTTCCTCGACCAAAAGCAGGGAACCATTACGATTCCAGAGCAACTCGTTAATGAAGATTTCATTATTAAACGTCGAGATGGATTATTTGCTTATAATCTTGCGGTAGTATTGGACGACATCGACCAAGGCGTCACAGAAGTCGTGCGAGGTGCAGACTTAATCGAGCCGACAGGGCGTCAAATTAGCCTGTACCAAATACTTGGTCAGCCTGAAGTTAGCTACTTGCATTTACCATTGGCGATGGACAACAACGGCAATAAATTGTCGAAACAAAATCACGCGACGGCTATTGATATAGATACACCAAAACCTACTCTATTGCGCGCCATGACATTTTTAGGTTTCGAGATACCTGAAACCGTAAGGGCGGCCAACATAGAAGATATTCTTCGTTGGGGCTGCGAAAACTGGCGGTTGGAACAGCTTCCAGCAGAGATCGAGATCACACCGTGATTCTCAAATGGCATTGTGTAGGCTATCATTAGCCGCAAATTAGGCCCTAGAGGCGTATAAAACTAACCAAAGCAAGATTGGATTAAACCCAGTTATTGCCAGATGCACATGAATACAAACGACTATACACCAAGCGAACCTGCCACAATTCCAGAGCTCGCTCTCAATGTAATAACTCGTGAAGAGCACAACATTTCGCGTAAGCAGATCAGTGATAATGCGCTGAAGGTACTGTACCGCCTAAATGGTGCTGGTTTCGATGCTTTTCTTGTGGGTGGCGGGGTTCGAGACTTACTGCTTGGACAAAAACCAAAAGATTTTGACATTGCGACCAACGCAACGCCGGAACAGATCAAACAGCTATTTCGTAACTGCCGTTTGATTGGTCGCCGCTTCCGCTTGGCTCATATTATGTTTGGCCGAGACATCATTGAGGTTGCGACATTCCGTGGTCACCACCAAGAGCAAAAGAATAAGAGCATTTCTCAGCAATCAAAAGAGGGTATGCTGCTGCGTGACAACGTCTACGGCACCATCGATGAAGATGCTGAGCGCCGTGATTTCACGATTAACTCGATGTACTACAACATCGCAGATTACTCGATTCACGACTACGCACGTGGTATTGAAGATTTAGAAGATCGCCTAATTCGACTTATTGGTGATCCAGAAACACGCTACCGTGAAGACCCTGTACGCATGCTGCGTGCGGTTCGTTTCGCGGTAAAACTAGACTTTGATATTGAAGAAGACACCGCAGCGCCAATCGAACACATGGCACCGTTGCTCGGTGACATTCCGTCAGCGCGTCTTTTTGAAGAGTCACTCAAATTATTGCAATCCGGTCATGGCTTAGAAACCTACCACCTACTGCGTGAGTACAACCTATTCCAGCAACTATTCCCGACGATTGCAGCGCACTTTACAGAAGATTACTCCTCTCACACTGAGCAGATGTTGGATCTTGTCCTAGATTCTACCGACATGCGCATCGAAGATGGGAAACGCATCAATCCAGCATTTATGTTTGCTGCAATGCTGTGGTACCCACTGTGTGCGAAAGCCGATGAACTGATGGAAGAGCGCAACTTAGGCCATTACGACGCCATTATGGAAGCGAGCAACATCATTCTTGACGAGCAAGTTCGCACAATTGCCATTCCAAGACGCCACACCGCAACCATTCGCGAGATTTGGCAGTTACAGCTTCGTCTTCCACGACGTAACGGTAAACGTGCATTCCGTCTTATGGAGCTCAATAAATTTAGAGCTGGCTTTGATTTTCTTGAAATGCGCGGTGAAATTGAAGGTGGTGACACTCAGAAGCTTGCCAAGTGGTGGGAAACTTTTCAAAATGCAGGCCGAGAAATGCGTCAAGCAATGGCTGCCGACTTAGACGGTCAATCACCGAAAACAGGCCAGCGCCGCCGTAAAACTTATCGCAAGAAAAAGAGTAAGCCCAAATCATGATTACAGCGTACATTGCGGTAGGCAGTAACTTGGCTGATCCTGTCAGCCAAGCGAAGCAAGCGATTGAAGCATTAAAAACGCTGCCTAAATCAGAGTTTGTTCAAGCTTCTTCGCTATACAGCAGCACGCCAATGGGGCCACAAAACCAACCGGATTACATCAATGCGGTTGTGTCTATTAACACCAGTTTGACGCCTATTGAATTGCTCAATTGCACACAAGCTATAGAGCAAGAACAAGGGCGTGTCCGTAAAGACGAACGCTGGGGACCAAGAACCTTGGACCTCGACATTGTGCTTTATGGCAATGAGGTGATTAATTCCGAGAGGCTGATCGTTCCTCATTATGGAATGAAAGAGCGTGAATTCGTACTCTACCCTCTTGCGGAAATTGCACCAAGTTTACAACTCCCTGATGGGACCGAGGTCTCTGAACTACTGGAACAAGTAGATAGAAACGGCCTCAGTATCTGGCAGTCATAGCCAACTCCTAGTAAGGATAAAACCATGAAAAAAATGACCATCAACGACCTAATCAAGTGGAAGCAAGAAGGTCGTAAATTTGCTACTTCAACCGCTTATGATGCGAGCTTTGCCCAACTGTTTGAAAGCCAAGAAATGCCAGTACTTCTTGTTGGTGATTCTCTAGGTATGGTTTTGCAAGGTCACAACGATACTCTGCCAGTAACGGTCGATGATATCGCTTACCATACTCGTTGCGTACGCGCTGGTAGCCCAAATTGTTTGTTGATGGCAGACATGCCATTCATGAGCTACACCACCCCAGAGCAAGCTTGCGAAAATGCGGCTAAACTGATGCGTGCTGGTGCCAATATGGTAAAAATTGAAGGTGGTGACTGGCTTGTCGACACGGTGAAAATGCTCACTGAACGATCAGTTCCAGTTTGTGCTCATCTTGGTTTAACTCCTCAAGCTGTTAATATTTTTGGTGGTTACAAAATCCAAGGTCGCGATCAAGAAAAAGCAGACCGCATGGTAAAAGACGCATTAGCGCTGCAAGAAGCAGGCGCTCAAATCGTCTTACTAGAATGCGTACCAGCTGAGCTTGCTGAACGTATTACGCAAGTGCTTGACGTTCCTGTTATCGGTATTGGTGCAGGTAACGTAACAGATGGTCAAATTCTCGTAATGCATGATATGTTTGGTATTTCTGCCAACTACATGCCGAAATTCTCCAAAAACTTTCTTGCTGAAACAGGTGATATGCGCAAAGCCGTTACTAAATACATTGAAGATGTAGCCAACGGTGTATTCCCAGACGACGCTCATACCATTGCCTAGAGGATAAATGCATGCAAACTTTTGCGGAAATCTCAGCAGTTCGTGAACACCTTAAAACCTTTAAACGTGAAGGTCGTAAAGTGGCGTTTGTCCCTACCATGGGCAACCTTCACGAAGGCCACTTAACTTTAGTGCGTAAAGCACGCGAATACGCTGATATCGTTGTCGTAAGCATCTTTGTTAATCCGATGCAGTTTGATCGTGCAGACGATTTAAATAATTACCCACGCACGCTAGAGGAAGACTTAAGCAAGTTAACCTCTGAAGGGGTCGATGTGGTATTTACGCCAACACCAGAAGTTATCTACCCTGAAGGTCTGGATAAGCAAACCTTCGTCGATGTCCCTGGCCTATCAACAATTCTCGAAGGCGCGTCTCGACCAGGTCATTTCCGTGGCGTGACGACGATTGTGAATAAGCTGTTTAACATCGTACAACCGGATGTCGCGTGCTTCGGCGAGAAGGACTTCCAACAACTTGCTGTTATCCGCAAGATGGTTGATGACCTAGCAATGGACATTGAAATCATCGGTGTACCAACCGTACGTGAAATGGACGGTTTAGCAATGAGTTCACGCAATGGCTTGCTTACGCTGGACGAGCGTCAACGTGCACCTGTACTTGCTCGTACAATGCGTTGGATCAGCAGTGCCATTCGCGGTGGCCGCGATGACTACGCATCGATCATCGAAGATGCAAGCGACCAACTTCGAGCTGCAGGTCTGCACCCTGATGAGATCTTCATTCGTGATGCTCGTACATTACAAGTGATCACACCAGAAACGACACAAGCTGTCATTCTGATGTCTGCGTTCCTAGGCAAAGCTCGTCTTATCGATAACCAAACGGTAGATATGGTTGTCGAAGCGAAGGAAGAAGCTGAATCTAACAATACAAACTCAGAGAGCGCAGAGTAAGCTCTGAGTCATAAAAGTAAAAAGGTCGACTCTTAGTCGACCTTTTTTATACTCTACGTATAGACGCAATCTAACCCTTCAGGGCGAGTTTTAAACCGCTTGTGCAGCCACATCCACGCTGGAATATCACGTTTTATCATTTTCTCAAGCTCTTGGTTCAAGATGCTTGCCGCTTTAACCGCATTACGTCTCTCGAAACGCTCGCTAATGTCTTTTCCAATGTACAGCGTGTAATGGTGATTTTTACTCACTGTAACGCCAGATATAACCGCGCACTTTGTTGCATCAATGAGAACACTAGACCCGACGGTACTCGCCGCTTGTTCAACAGCAAAAAACGGCGCAAAAACAGAATGGCTAACGCCATAATCATGGTCGGGTAAATACCAAAGTCGATGACCATTCTTCAGAACTTTGAGCATTGATTTCACGTCTTTTCGATCAATCATTTGATGTCCAAAACGAGTTCGACCTCGATGTTGAATAAACTCATAAGCAGGATTCGAATTTGGGCGATAAACGCCATAACCTTGGGCAAACTGGCTAAAAATACGAGCGGTTATCTCCAAGTTTAAATGGTGACTGCACACCACCAACACACCACGTCCATTCTTTTCCTCAGCGAGTAAACGATCTTTTCCAACAATAGAGGTTATCCGACGTATCCGCCAATCTGGCCAAAACCAAGCGATACCGGTTTCGATGATCGCCATTCCAGTATATTGAAAGTTTTTTCGTACTACGTCCTTACATTGCCAATCCGTAAAATCAGGGAAACACAGCTGGAGATTACGCAGAGCGATCTTGTGTCGGCGCTTCATTACATGCATCGCAATACAGCCGATGATTCTACCTAAGATTCGCAATACTACGTATGGCAGTACATTAACAAGAATCGCTAAAGATCCAAATGCCAGCCATACAGACCAATATTTGGGCTTAAGTAACTGATAGGAGAAAGGCGGCGGCGGGACAATATTCATAGGATCACTCATTTATTACAAATGATTGAAACCTACCATGATAAAAACCGAAAAATTGTATGGGTATGTATTGTTATGCACGCGAAAGAGCAGCGTGAATCGCCGCTCTTTGCTTTATGAGAATGGCTTAGCTTCTTAGCCCAATCCCTTTGGTTACTAGATAATGCGCAATGGCATACAGTGCAACAACAAACACTGCAAGTACACTAA
The DNA here is from genome assembly GCF_033340055.1 of Vibrio sp. 1580. Taxonomy (NCBI): domain Bacteria; kingdom Pseudomonadati; phylum Pseudomonadota; class Gammaproteobacteria; order Vibrionales; family Vibrionaceae; genus Vibrio; species Vibrio sp. 1580. The sequence goes on along the minus strand of NZ_JAWOVT010000005.1, from coordinate 125,648 downwards.
ATGAAGTGACAATGCCCACATCCGAGACACCTAAAAAGCCGTAGCGGAACGCATTCACCATGTAGACGATTGGGTTGATCTTAGAAACGCCTTGCCAAAATTCAGGCAGCAGACTGATCGAATAAAAGACTCCTCCCAAGTAAGTTAAAGGAGTCAATACAAACGTAGGGATGATCGAAATATCATCAAACGTTTTTGCGTAAACCGCATTGATCAAGCCACCGAGAGCAAATACAACCGACGTCATGAAGACAGTCGCGACAATAATGCCCCAGTGCTCCACTTGCAAATCAACGAACAAAAGTGACACACAAGTAACAATTGCACCGACCAACAAACCTCGAGTAACACCGCCCATCACGTAGCCAGCAATAATCACATAGTTTGGTACCGGGGCCACCAGCAGTTCTTCAATATTCTTCTGTAGCTTTGCACTAAAGAATGAAGACGCAACATTCGAGTATGAGTTGGTGATCACCGACATCATGATCAAACCTGGAACAATGTACTCCATGTAACTAAAGCCGCTCATCTCACCAATTCGAGAGCCAATAAGATTACCGAAAATGATGAAGTACAACGTCATCGTAATGGCTGGCGGCACTAAGGTTTGCACCCAAATACGTGTAAAGCGAGTGACTTCTTTGCTCAGCAAGCTGCGAAATGCCGTCCAATATAAACCGTACATTTAATTACTCCCCTCTCTTACAATGCTGACAAACAACTCTTCAAGTCGGTTGGCTTTGTTACGCATTGAGAGAACTTTAATGCCATGCTCTGTTAACTGACTGAATACCGAATTCAATCCTTGGCTTTTATCTAGTTCTATCTCTAAAGAGCCATCAACAATACTTTGTCGATTAACACCTTCAAGCTCAGGCACCTCGACTTCTGACTCAATATCCAAGATAAATGTCTCGACGCTTAGCTTACCTAGTAACGCCTTCATGGTGGTATTTTCAATCAGCTCACCACGATTAATAATGCCGATATTTCGACACAGCATCTCCGCTTCTTCTAGGTAGTGTGTCGTTAAAATAATCGTAATTCCTTGCTCTTGGTTGATCTCTTTCAGAAACCCCCACATTGAGCGGCGTAGTTCAATATCCACTCCAGCCGTTGGTTCATCTAAAATGAGTAATTGCGGCTCGTGCATCAAAGCTCTTGCGATCATTAAACGACGCTTCATCCCACCGGATAGGTTACGAGCACGCTCTTGGCGTTTTTCCCATAAATCCAATTTTTTCAGGTATTTTTCTGCTCTTTCTTTGGCTAACACTTTAGACACACCGTAATAGCCAGCTTGCTGCATCACAATTTGCTCAACGGTTTCAAACTGGTTGAAGTTGAACTCTTGTGGCACCAAGCCTAAATTCTGCTTGGCCAATTCGAGGTCGGTATCAATGTCATAACCGAAAACTTTCGTCGTTCCGGAGGTTTTATTCACTAAGGAGGAGATGATGCCAATCGTGGTCGATTTTCCTGCACCATTGGGACCCAGAAGCGCGTAGAAGTCACCCTTTTTCACTTGGAGACTTATACCTTTTAACGCCTCAAAGCCACCTGCATACGTCTTGCGCAGTTGTTCAATTTCTAATGCGTACATAAGGTCTTGATTGCCGTTTGTTTGTGATTACTAATACCGACTCATATTTAGCAGCGGTTTACTACAAAATCGCCTTGGGTATCGTATTGGAGGTCCATCAGTTTATCGTTGAATAACGATGATTACAAATAAACCTTTCGATAATATTGGAAATATAACCCTTACCTCGTAAAGGTTATCTCTGAGTAAGACAAAATAGAGCATAAAAAAACGCAACAGGACACTGTTGCGTTTTTAACTGTCAGAATGATTACGCCGTTATGCGCTGATACTGGTCTGCCTCAACATGTGCCACCGCCGCATTCAATGCTTCGTAACGGAATTGGTACATATTTTCATCAGGCACAAGGTCAATCACATGGAATTTCTCTAGCTGTTCTCGTGTTCGCTCATTCGGGCATAATAAATACACGGCACAATTGGCATCGAGAGCATCCTTAATCGCATTCTCTAACGCCAAACCGACGGTCACATCAATCATTGGTACATCCGTAAGATCGAGAATCATCACGTCATAGTCCGAAATACTAGAGTGCTGACGTGAAATGGCTTTAGAAACACTAAAGATCATCGGACCGGAAAGATAAAAGAACAGCACTTTACCATTAGCACGATCCAACAAACCACGCTCGCTGTCAGTCAGCGGCACATCATCTTCATCCGCGTCGCTGATCGCTTTTACTTGTCGCGCCTGCTCTCGGCTCAAACGCTCGATGATGATAATGTTCGAGATAAAGACGCCTAAACCCACCGCAACGATAAGATCAACGAATACTGTAAGCAACATAACGCCATACATCACCGCCATTCCGGAAAAGCTTACCTTATGTGCCCTCTGAATAAAGCTCCAGTCTAGGATGTTAAAGCCAACATACACCGCAATGCCTGCTAACACAGCCATCGGGATTGGCTCTGTTAACCCGCCAGCAACCAGTACAACCAACGCCAACATTAGTGCACGAATCACACCAGATAATGGCGAACGAGCCCCAACTTGGATATTCGTTACCGTCCCCATGGTAGCCCCCGCCCCTGGCAGCGCACCAAACAAGCCTGAGATCATGTTAGCTAACCCTTGACCTCGCAGCTCTTTATCTGAGTCGTGTTCTTTACGAGTTAATGAGTCACCGATAACCGCCGTTAACAAAGTATCAATACAACCTAATGTGCCGAGCACTAATGCATCAATGACCATCTCGACAAACATATCTGTGTCAATATAAGGGGCGACGAGAGAAGGTAACCCAGCAGGAATTTCACCGATACGACGAATATCTTCTGTATCAAAGAGAATCACAGACAATAAAGTCACCGCGACCAATGCCACGAGCTGTGCAGGAACGTATTTACGATATTGCTTAGGGAAGAAAAAAAGAATCCCCAAAGTCAGTAGTCCCAAAAACAACTCACTGAACTTAAGGTTAGAAATGGTCTCCGGCAAAGCAGATAACGTTCCGAGTACTCCCCCTGAAGGCGCGGCATGCCCCATCAAAGGCGATAACTGCAGAATGATAAGAATCACACCAATGCCAGACATAAACCCGGAAATAACGCTGTAAGGCATCAAGGTAACGTATTTACCCAGTTTTAACGTCCCCAATAGGATTTGGAACGCGCCAGCCATCATGACAACCGTGAAAGTCATAGCCATGCCCGTTTCTGGGTATTTCGCCATCATACTGGTTAATACTGCGGTCATGATTACCGTCATTGGCCCTGTCGGTTCTGATATTAACGTATTAGAACCACCAAATAACGAGGCAAACAAACCGACCATTATTGCTCCCCAAAGGCCGGCCTCAGCACCGGCTCCGGATGCAACACCAAACGCTAACGCCAGAGGGAGAGAGATAATCGCCGTGGTTACCCCGCCAAATACATCCCCTTTGAAATTGATATCTTCAAAACGACTACCGAACACTGCTGATTTTCCCTGCATTCAATTTTAAAAAGTAAAATATCACTACTTTAACGAGCTAGGCGAAAATTTAAACCATAAATAGATTAAGGCTAAATTCACACCACAAATAGTTTCACCAGATTTTACTTTTTTCTTAATGAAAACTAGTCAGATGAGTCCTATCTGACGAATATTTAACGAGATCGAAATTGTAACATTGTGTATAGTTACAACACTGATCGCTTGCATGTGCACACAAACAGCGGCAGCGATTTTGTCTTTTAAGGGAAGTAGTTTGCAAAATGCCGGAAATAAAACAGTTATTTGAAAACAATTCGAAATGGTCTCAAGAGATCAAATCTGATCGACCTGAATACTTCGCAAAACTCGCTGAGGGGCAAAAGCCTGATTTTCTTTGGATTGGCTGCTCTGATAGCCGCGTCCCTGCCGAGCGACTAACCGGACTATACTCAGGTGAACTCTTTGTTCATCGGAATGTTGCAAACCAAGTTATCCATACAGATCTCAACTGTCTATCCGTCGTCCAGTACGCCGTAGACGTTCTTAAGGTTAAACACATCATTGTCTGTGGACACTATGGATGTGGTGGCGTAAATGCAGCCATTGATAACCCTAAGCTAGGTCTTATTAATAATTGGCTGTTACATATCAGAGATATCTATTTCAAACACCGCACTTACCTAGATCAAATGCCGCAACAAGATCGAGCGGATAAACTAGGCGAGCTTAATGTTGCAGAGCAAGTGTACAACTTGGGTAACTCAACCATCCTGCAAAACGCTTGGGAGCGTGGACAAGATGTTGAAATTCATGGTGTGGTATACGGAATTGAAGATGGTCGCTTAGAGTACTTAGGCATTCGTTCTAACTCTAAGGAAACCGTAGAAGCGTCTTACCAGAAAGCTCTTTCGACGATTCTAAATACAGATAACAAGCTGCTTTGTCGCTAAGTCATATCTAAAAGTTGAACAAAAAACGCCCATCTTAGATGGGCGTTTTTTTTATATTTTTAATGCTGCTCTCAATGATTATTCTTGAGGTACAACTTTACCGATGTATGGTAAGTGGCGGTATTTCTGCGCGTAATCAATACCCACACCAACGACAAACTCATCTGGGATTTCGAAACCAATCCAATCCACAGGAACATTCACTTCACGACGAGATGGTTTATCTAGGAGCGTACAAATCGCGATAGACTTCGGCTCACGTAGCGAAAGAATCTCACGGATTTTATTTAGTGTGTTACCAGTGTCAATGATGTCTTCAACAAGCAGAATATCTTTACCTTTGATGTCATCATCCAAATCTTTCAAGATACGAACGTCACGTGAGCTTTCCATCGTATTGCCGTAGCTTGACGCAGTCATAAAATCAACTTGGTGAGTCAGTTCGATAGCACGTGCCAAGTCTGCCATAAATACAAATGAGCCTCGCAATAAGCCTACCAACACAAGATCTTCACTACCTTGATAACGCTCTGTAATTTGTTTGCCTAATTCACGAACTCGCTCCTGAACTTCTTGCTCAGAAATCATGACTTCTATTGTATGTTTCATACTGTGCTCAATCTAAATTTGTGGGTTGAGGTAAGTCGCACGCAAACGATCACCTAATCTTACGGCGTGTAGTGTATCACCACGTTCATTGGGTTGAAAGTCGCATCCTGTTGCCAAAAAATCTTGGAAGAAGGTCTTAGTTTTATAAAGTTCATAGCTAAATTTATCAATAATAATGACATTACTGTATATAAATTGTTCTACAGATGTTGACCTTGTGCATATGCACCATTACACTCATCACTGCTTTAAGCAACTATTAAAATAATCAATTAGGGGGTTACCCCCAATATCAACTCAAATGGCAAGGAAAATGGATATGGACTCAATTGCAAAGAGACCTAGAACTAGGCTTTCTCCAATTAAGCGTAAGCAACAGTTAATGGAAATCGCATTGGAAGTATTTGCGCGCCGCGGCATCGGTCGTGGTGGTCACGCAGATATCGCAGAAATTGCTCAAGTTTCTGTGGCGACTGTTTTTAACTACTTCCCTACACGCGAAGACTTGGTGGATGAAGTTCTCAATCACGTCGTACGTCAGTTCTCAAACTTCCTATCGGATAACATAGACCTAGACTTACATGCACGTGAAAACATCGCCAATATTACGAATGCGATGATCGAGCTTGTCAGCCAAGACTGTCACTGGCTAAAAGTATGGTTCGAGTGGAGTGCTTCAACACGTGATGAAGTATGGCCATTGTTTGTTTCAACTAACCGTACTAACCAGTTGCTGGTACAAAACATGTTCATTAAAGCAATTGAACGCGGTGAGGTGTGTGACCAGCACGATTCAGAACACTTGGCAAACCTGTTCCACGGTATTTGTTACTCACTGTTTGTCCAAGCGAACCGCGCTAAAGGTGAAGCGGAACTGAAACATCTAGTGAATTCATACTTAGATATGCTTTGCATTTACAACCGTGAACACTAAAGCTTAACTAGTAATATATGTCAGCCCACCGTTTGGTGGGCTTTTTATTGTCTGCTGTCAGCTAAGCACACATTTATATTCCTATGTAACAAGCATAAAAAAACCGCTGCAATGCAGCGGCTTCTATCATTCAGTCAGAAAAAGCTTACTTCTTCTTAACTGCTTTTTTGTTTGGAAGGTCAGTGATTGAACCTTCAAATACTTCAGCAGCTAGACCTACAGACTCGTGTAGAGTTGGGTGAGCGTGGATAGTCAGAGCGATATCTTCTGCATCACAGCCCATCTCAATTGCAAGGCCGATTTCACCAAGTAGTTCACCACCGTTAGTACCAACAATAGCACCACCGATTACGCGGTGAGTTTCTTTGTCGAAGATTAGCTTAGTCATACCGTCTGCACAGTCAGATGCGATTGCACGACCTGATGCTGCCCATGGGAATGTTGCTACTTCGTACTTGATGCCTTCTTCTTTCGCTTCTTTTTCAGTCTTACCAACCCAAGCCACTTCTGGCTCAGTGTACGCAATTGAAGGGATAACTTTAGGGTCGAAGTAGTGCTTCTTACCAGAGATAACTTCAGCAGCTACGTGACCTTCATGCACACCTTTGTGAGCAAGCATTGGTTGACCAACGATATCACCGATCGCGAAGATGTGAGGAACGTTAGTACGCATTTGCTTATCAACGTTGATGAAGCCGCGCTCGTCAATTTCTAGACCCGCTTTTTCACCGTCGATTAGCTTACCATTTGGTACACGACCGATAGCAACTAGAACCGCATCGTAACGCTCAGCTTCAGCTGGCGCTTTCTTGCCTTCCATTGAAACGTAGATACCGTCTTCTTTTGCTTCAACTGCTGTTACTTTCGTTTCTAGCATTAGCTTGAACTTGTCTTTGATACGCTTAGTAAATACTTTCACGATATCTTTGTCTGCTGCAGGAATTACCTGGTCAAACATTTCAACAACTTCAACTTTAGAACCTAGAGAGTGGTAAACCGTACCCATTTCTAGACCGATGATACCACCGCCCATGATAAGCAGTTTTTCTGGCACTTCTTTTAGTTCTAGAGCGTCAGTAGAGTCCCAAATACGTGGGTCTTCATGCGGGATAAATGGCAGTTTGATTGGACGAGAACCAGCCGCAACGATTGCGTTGTCAAAGTTAACAACTGTTGGCTCACCTTCACCTTCTACAAGGATAGAGTTAGGGCCAGTGAACTTACCGTAACCGTTAACTACTGTTACGTTACGCATCTTAGCCATACCGCTTAGGCCGCCAGTTAGTTGGTTAACAACTTTTTCTTTCCAGATGCGGATTTTGCTGATGTCTGTTTGAGGCTCACCGAACACAACGCCGTGGTCAGCCATCGCTTTCGCTTCTTCAATTACTTTAGAAACGTGAAGCAGTGCTTTAGATGGGATACAACCCACGTTCAGACATACACCGCCAAGCGTGCTGTAACGTTCAACTAGTACAGTTTCAAGACCTAAGTCCGCACAACGGAATGCAGCGGAGTAACCAGCAGGACCAGAACCAAGTACAACAACTTGGGCTTTAATTTCTTTGCTCATTTTGACCTCTTGTAGTCATTATCCCTAACAGGCTGAGTGGGTATCGATTTTTTATGTTTAAGAGAGATTTGTTTTAAACAGTTATTTTCAGACCGCTAACAGTTTACAGAGATGTTAATGGTGTGAAAAGTAAATCAATTTAGCCTGTGAGCTAGACAACAATTCGATTGTGAAAACCCTGAACGAAGCAAGGCTGATAACCAAATTGTCGGTAATTATGATTAGCAGAGGCGGCTAAGTTGCCGCCTCTCATTCATCTAATTTCTATTACAGAACTAGACGACGAATGTCAGATAGACATGAGTTTAGGTAAGTGATGAAGCGCGCACCTTCAGCACCATCGATCACACGGTGGTCGTATGATAGAGACAGTGGAAGTTGTAGACGCGGTTCGAACTCTTTACCGTTCCATACCGGTTTCATTTCTGACTTAGACACACCTAGGATACCAACTTCTGGCGCGTTTACGATTGGAGTAAACGCCGTACCGCCGATACCGCCTAGGCTAGAGATAGTGAAACAGCCACCTTGCATGTCAGCAGCTGTTAGCTTGCCTGCACGTGCTTTCTTAGAAACCGCCATTAGCTCTTCAGATAGCTCGTAGATGCCTTTCTTGTTCACGTCTTTAAATACAGGAACAACTAGACCGTTTGGTGTATCTACCGCGATACCAACATTCACGTATTTCTTCAGAATTAGGCTCTCACCGTCTTCTGATAGAGAAGAGTTGAACGCTGGGAAGGCTTCAAGCGCTTTAGCTACCGCTTTCATGATGAACACAAGTGGTGTGATCTTCATGCCAGTGTCTTTCTTCGCTTCAATCGCGTTTTGCTCTTTACGGAATGCTTCAAGAGCCGTGATGTCTGCGTTATCCCACTGTGTAACGTGCGGGATCATTACCCAGTTACGGTGTAGGTTTGCGCCAGAGATCTTCTTAATGCGAGATAGCGGTTGAACTTCTGTCTCACCAAACTTGCTGAAGTCCACTTTTGGCCATGGTAGTAGACCAAGAGCCGCGCCGTCGCCTTTGCCAGATGCTGCTGCACCTGCGCCAGACTCAAGACGCTTAAGTGCATCTTTCACGTAAGCTTGAACGTCTTCTTTTAGGATACGGCTCTTACGACCAGAACCTTTAACCTTAGAAAGATTAACGCCAAATTCACGCGCTAGACGACGAACAACTGGAGACGCGTGAGCGTACTCATCGTTTTCTTTGAAATCGCCAGTCGCTGCTGGAGCTGCTGCCGCTGGAGCTTCTGCTTTAGGAGCTTCTGCTTTAGGAGCCGGAGCTGCAGGTGCTGCCGCTTGAGCTGGAGCTGGAGCTGCTGCAGGAGCAGGTGCTGCGCCCGCCACTTCGAATACCATGATTAGTGAGCCAGTAGACACTTTGTCGCCAGCTGCAATCTTGATTTCTTTAACTGTGCCAGCGAATGGTGCAGGAACTTCCATAGAAGCTTTGTCACCTTCAACAGTGATTAGAGATTGCTCTTCTTCCACTGTGTCGCCAACCGCAACCATGATCTCAGTAACTTCAACTTCGTCGCCGCCGATATCTGGAACGTTCACTTCTTTTGCCGCAGACGCTGCTGGAGCTGCTGCCGCAGGAGCTTCAGCTGCCACTGGTGCTGCTGGAGCGCCTGAACCTGCTGTTTCGAATACCATGATAAGTGAGCCAGTCGATACTTTATCGCCTGCTGCAACTTTGATCTCTTTTAGAGTACCTGCGAATGGCGCTGGAACTTCCATAGAAGCTTTGTCGCCTTCAACAGTTAGAAGAGATTGCTCTTCTTCGATGCTGTCGCCAACGGCAACCATGATTTCAGTAACTTCTACTTCATCACCACCGATGTCTGGTACGTGAACTTCTTTTAGTTCTGCCGCTGCTGCTGGAGCTGGAGCTGCTGCTGGAGCTGCTTCTGCCGCAGGAGCAGGTGCAGCGTCAGCTGCACCCTCGGCTTCGAAAATCATGATTAGAGAACCAGTAGAAACCTTGTCGCCTTCTGCAACTTTGATTTCTTTAACGATACCCGCTTGAGAAGCAGGAACTTCCATAGAAGCTTTATCGCCTTCAACTGTGATCAGAGACTGCTCTTCTTCAACCTTGTCGCCAACGCTTACAAGAATCTCAGTAACTTCAACCTCATCCGCACCGATGTCTGGTACATTAATTTCGATTGCCATTTCTTATCTACCTTCTTAATTAAGCGTATAGCGGGTTTGTTTTCTCTGTGTCGATGTCGAATTTCTTAATTGCTTCTGCAACTACAGATTTCTCAACTTCGCCACGTTTCGCTAGTTCAGTTAGCGCTGCTACTACTACGTAACCTGCGTTCACTTCGAAGTGACGACGTAGGTTTTCACGGCTGTCTGAACGACCGAAGCCATCAGTACCAAGAACTTTGAAAGACTCAGCAGGAATGTATGCACGAACCTGCTCTGCGTAGTTCTTCATGTAGTCAGTTGCTGCGATAGCAGGTTCAGTACCCATTACTGTTTGGATGTAAGGTACTTTCGCTTCCGCTTCTGGGTGAAGCATGTTGAAACGCTCTGCATCTTGGCCATCGCGAGTTAGTTCGTTGAATGACGTTACAGAGTAAACATCAGAAGCAACACCGTAATCTTCGCTTAGGATTTGAGCTGCTTTACGTACTTCATTCATGATAGTACCAGAGCTCATTAGCTGAACTTTCGCTTTGTCGCCCGTGTAAGTTTCTAGCTTGTAGATACCTTTACGGATGCCTTCTTCAGCGCCTTCTGGCATTGCTGGCATTGCGTAGTTTTCGTTCATTAGCGTTAGGTAGTAGAACACGTTTTCTTGTTCTGGACCGTACATGCGACGGATACCGTCTTGCATGATTACAGCTACTTCGTACGCGAACGTTGGGTCGTAAGAAATACAGTTAGGAACCGTACCCGCCAAAATGTGCGAGTGGCCGTCTTCGTGCTGTAGACCTTCACCGTTCAACGTTGTACGACCCGCAGTTGCACCTAGTAGGAAACCACGTGCTTGTTGGTCACCAGCCATCCACGCCATGTCGCCAACACGTTGGAAGCCGAACATTGAGTAGTAGATGTAGAACGGAATCATTGGTAGGTCGTTTGTCGAGTATGAAGTCGCAGCAGCAACCCATGAAGACATAGCACCTAGCTCGTTGATACCTTCTTGTAGAACCTGACCTGAAGTCGCTTCTTTGTAGTAAGAAACAACGCCACGGTCTTCTGGTGTGTATGTTTGGCCGTGCGGGTTGTAGATACCGATTTGACGGAACAGACCTTCCATACCGAATGTACGTGCTTCGTCAGCAATGATAGGAACGATGTTCTTACCAATGTTCTTGTTCTTAAGTAGAACGTTTAGTGCACGTACGAATGCCATAGTAGAAGATATATCACGCTTCTGTTCTTCTAGTAGTGGCTTGAATTCTTCTAGCTCAGGAACGATGAATTCTTGAGTGAATTTTGGTAGACGCTGTGGCGTGTAGCCGTGTAGCGCTTTACGACGAGCGTGTAGGTATTCGTACTCTTTTGAACCTTCTTCAAGTTTCAGGTACGGAAGTTCTTTCACTGCTTCGTCAGTTAGGATGTCTTGAAGACCTAGACGATCACGTAGGTGTAGTACGTGAGTCATGTCCATCTTCTTAACTTGGTGCGCGATGTTCTTACCTTCAGCCGCTTCACCCATGCCGTAACCTTTAACAGTCTTAGCTAGGATTACTGTTGGACGACCTTTAGTTTCTGCCGCGTTTTTGTATGCCGCGTATAGCTTAGAAGACTCGTGACCACCACGCTTAAGTGCGAAGATTTCGTCATCAGTCATGTCAGCAACAAGTGCAGCTGTCTCTGGGTACTTACCAAAGAAGTGCTCACGTACGTACGCGCCATCTTTTGATTTGAATGTTTGGTAGTCGCCGTCGATCGTTTCATTCATAAGCTGTAGAAGCTTACCAGTCGTATCTTTAGCTAGTAGTGAATCCCAGTTGTTACCCCAGATTACTTTCACTACGTTCCAACCAGCACCTTTGAACAGACCTTCAAGTTCTTGAATGATCTTACCGTTACCCATTACAGGGCCATCTAGACGCTGTAGGTTACAGTTGATTAGGAAGCATAGGTTATCTAGTTTCTCACGCGCAGCAAAAGAGATAGCACCACGTGATTCTGGCTCATCCATCTCACCGTCACCTAGGAACGCGTAAACGCGCTGCTCTGAAGTATCTTTAAGACCACGGCCTTCTAGGTACTTAAGGAAACGGGCTTGGTAGATAGAAGCGATTGGACCTAGGCCCATCGATACTGTCGGGAACTGCCAGAATTCAGGCATCAGTTTAGGGTGCGGGTATGAAGGAATACCTTTGCCGTCTACTTCTTGACGGAAGTTGTCTAGCTGCTCTTCAGTTAGACGACCTTCAACGAATGCACGTGAGTAGATACCTGGTGAAATGTGACCTTGGTAGTAAACTAGGTCGCCACCATCCTTCTCGTTTGGTGCACGGAAGAAGTGGTTGAAACATGTCTCGTAGAACGCAGCAGAAGACTGGAAAGACGCCATGTGGCCGCCTAGCTCTAGGTCTTTCTTAGATGCACGTAGAACGATCATGATAGCGTTCCAACGAATAATTGAGCGAATACGACGCTCAAGTGTTGTGTCACCTGGGTATGCTGGTTCTTGGTCTGCAGGAATCGTGTTGATGTAGTTAGTTGTGATACCTGTTGGCATATCAACACCGTCTAGACGTGCTTTATCTAGAACTTGCTCTAATAGGAATTGAGCACGCTCTAGACCTTCTTCACGTACAACTGACTCAAGCGCTTGTAGCCATTCTTGAGTTTCCAGTGCATCTACGTCATGCTTCATATCAGACATGGCGATCTATCCTTCTGTTGGTTGGATCTACTTATTTAAGTAACGCTCTTACGAGTCATTACCCTGCTGAATTCGACGTAGAGAACGCTCTCGTCGAGACTCTTCTCGAGTCAAATCCAACAATGTTTCTTCGATGTAAGCCAAGTGCGAGTGGGACATTTCTCGCGCCTTTTCAGGCTGACCAGAAACAATCGCATCCACGATATTGGCTCGGTGTTTACTGACTTTCTCGACCGCTTCTGGGCGGCGACGTAGTAATTTAAAATTTTGTAGAATATTTTGCTCAAGCAAAGGTGCTAAGCTTCGAACAATGTGCAACAAAACCACGTTGTGCGCGGCCTCTGTCAAAGCGATCAAAAATTGCATTACTTCCGCAGATTCAGCTTCGATATCGTTGTTTGCTTGCTCTTGGCTAATGCGCTCAAGGCAACCTTGAATACGCGCAAAATCTTCTTCGGTACCACGTAAAGCTGCAAAGTAGGCTGAAATTCCTTCCATCGCATGACGAGACTCAAGCACATCAAGCTGGGTTTCAGAATGACTAGACAACAAATTCAACAAGGGATCTGAAAAGCTCTTCCAGATATTCTCACTTACGAATGTTCCGCCACCTTGGCGACGAGTCAACAAACGCTTCGCTTCCAAGCGTTGAATGGCTTCTCGGACTGAAGGACGAGACACATCGAACTGTTTTGCCAGTTCACGCTCTGGAGGCAGTTGTTGCCCCGGAGACAATGTTCCTTCCACTATCAACCTTTCTAACTCTTGTTCTATAACATCAGAGAGTTTTGGCTGACGAATCCTTTGATAAGCCATAATTTATTGTTCTTCTACTCTTGCAGGTAATTGGTAATACCAATTTTAAGTTGGTGCAGAAATTAACATAATTAAAACGCCACTGTCCAGCCGAAAATTGACCTAAATCATAGAACGAGCTTACTTCCAACACTCTGATAACAATCGACTGTTAAAACAGCAATAGAATTGGTATGACCAATTACATAAAGCATACAAATGGGAAGTCGACGTGCTAGCAGTTTTGGAAAAGAAATACAGAAAATGACAAAATTATCAGTCTATTTATTCACCAAAACGGCATGTACGAGCGTAAAAATGTAGTTAACTTTTAACAATCATTAATATTTCTGGTATCAAAAAAAGGCATACCTGATCGTATGCCTTATTTATTTCGCTTTTTTGAATTTACACTTTCGCTACAAATCAACGCTGTATAAGCAGTCTATATTTCACCCAATCAAAGCTTAGACCAGGATCGCTTTTTCTCAAGGGCGCAATATATTGATGACCGGTAATTCGTGGCGGGGTGATTTGAGGATAAGATTGCATAATCACCTCAGTTATCTCTGCAAGTGATTGATATTGCGCTTCTGTGTAGGCAGTAAATTCTGTCCCTTCAAGCTCGATACCAATGGAATAGTCATTACAACGCTCCCTGCCCGCGAAACTGGATTGACCGGCATGCCATGCTCTATCGAGAAAAGAAACAAATTGAACAACCTCGCCGTTTCTCTTAATCAAGCAATGTGCAGAAACGCCCATTTTGTGAATAACTTCAAAAAATGGATGTTCACTTGGGTCTAGCTTGCCAGTGAAGAAGTCCTCTATATATGGTCCACCAAACTGCCCAGGAGGCAAACTGATATTGTGTACCACCAGCAGAGAGATGTCGTTTATATCAGAGCGGGCATCAAAAAATGGTGACGGAACATGCTTTGCTTGTGTCAGCCAGCCATTCTCGATAATTGGGCGCATATCAACCTCTCTACTTTGCAAATTAACTGCTGAAATTATTGACACCGGAGAGTATCATTCGTTGCCATCTCCCTTTCAAGACAAGATTTGCGATGAAGAACACACACAACATTCAAGAACGCTTAGAATACCTTAAACAACAACTCCCTTTAGAGATCACTCGCTCTGTCGCTGATACCTTAAAAGAAGATCTAGGTGGCAGTGTCGACGCAGATAACGACATTACTGCATCTTTGATCCCTGCCGAGGCGGTTAATACCGCAACGATTATTACTCGTGAGCATGGTGTGTTCTGTGGTCAAGCATGGGCTGATGAAGTTTTTAAACAGCTCGGTGGCAAGGTCAGCATTGAATGGCACGTAAAGGACGGAGATAAAGTCGAACCTAACCAAACCCTTTGCACGCTGACAGGCCCTGCTCGTGACTTGTTAACTGGTGAGCGTAACGCAATGAATTTCATCCAAACGTTGTCTGGCTGCGCAACAGTTACCGCAGAGTACGCTGAAAAAATCGCGCATACTGAGTGTCGTCTACTAGACACACGCAAAACCATTCCTGGTCTGCGTAGCGCACTAAAATACGCCGTGACGTGTGGTGGTGGCTTTAACCATCGCATCGGCGTGTTCGACGCTTACCTCATTAAAGAAAACCACATTATTGCTTGTGGTGGCATCACTCAAGCCATCCAAAAAGCGAAAGAGCTTAACCCAGGCAAACCGGTAGAAGTAGAAACGGAAAGCTTAGAAGAGTTGAAACAAGCGATAGAGGCTGGTGCCGACATCATCATGCTCGATAACTTCACAAAAGAAATGATGCGTGAAGCCGTAGCGATTAACGCAGGTCGTGCCGCTTTAGAGAACTCCGGCAACATTACGCTAGAGACCATCGCAGAATACGCAGAAACCGGTGTCGATTACATTTCGGTAGGCGCGTTGACTAAGCATTTAAAAGCGATGGATCTTTCGATGCGCTTCAAATAATAAAAGCAACACAATCTAAATTACTTCAACCAACTCAGTGAGTTGTGAGTGATTCATCATTAAAAAGGGCCAATAGGCCCTTTCTTTTTATCCATTAAAAAAATAGTACTACTCGCAAAACTCTGCATGCAATATGCAACTTTCTACCAAAGAGTTTTATCTCACTCGAGAGCCCACCCCTTCCCCATTTTCAACCCACCTTAACTCTCCATAATCTTTCGCCAATGCAAGAGCATTATTAATTTTTAGGAAAGGGTTAAAAATGAAAAACAGTAAACAGAAAAAACAACAGGGTTTTACTCTGATTGAATTAATGATTGTGGTGGCCGTTATTGGTGTTTTAGCGGCAATTGCACTTCCTCAATATCAAAAGTACGTTGCGAAAAGTGAAGTGGCATCGGTATTAGCAACTCTGACTGGAGCTAAAACAAATGTTGAAGCATTTACTGTAGAAACAGGACAATTCCCAGCTGCTGGCCAAGAAACAGCGCTAGGTGTACCTGTAATGCCTTTAGGTACCGTAGCATTTGCTCAGGATACCACGAACGTCGATGCGGGAACTGTAACATTCACTTTTGATGCAGCCGGAAACGATGCTAGTACACTTGTTGCGGGCCATACCGTTGTTCTTACTAGAACTTCAAATACAGGTGCATGGGCTTGTACATCAGACATTCCTGCAGTTGAACAATTGTTACCTAAAACATGCACTGGTGCATAATACGTGCAAAGTAACCTCTCAACAATTCTTCGTCAGGTCGGATTACTCACCTTTTCCCAAGAAGAATCGTTACTTGAGCAAGTCAAAGCTTCTGGCATTTCGATGCCGGAAGCTTTACTCAGTTCTGGATTATTTACATCAAGCGAACTCGCTGATCACTTAAGTTCTCTCTTTGGTTTAAATCAGCCCGAGTTATCTCAGTATGAGTACGCCTCACTTTGTCAACAACTCGGTCTACGTGAATTAATCACACGGCATAACGCACTCCCACTCCAGCGTACGTCTTCAACGTTATTACTCGCCGTTGCCGACCCCACCAACCAACAAGCAGAAGATGATTTTCGCTTTGCCACTGGTTTACAGGTTGAATTGGTCTTGGGGGAACTTAGTCAACTCAGCGCGGCAATTCGACGCTTGTATGGTCGTTCATTGAGTCATGAGAAGTCCGGGTTAAAAGAGATCAACCAAGAAGAGTTAGCCAATCTGGTTGATGTGGGCGCAGATGAAATCGACAACATTGAAGACTTGAGCCAAGACGAGTCGCCCGTCAGCCGTTACATAAACCAAATTCTGCTGGACGCTGTGCGCAAAGGCGCATCCGATATCCACTTTGAACCTTATGAAAAGATGTACCGCGTGCGCCTACGCTGTGATGGCATCTTAATTGAAACACAGCAGCCACCAAGCCACTTAAGTCGCCGCTTATCCGCTCGTATCAAAATCCTCTCTAAACTTGATATTGCAGAGCGACGTTTACCACAAGATGGGCGTATTAAGCTCAAGTTGAATCAAGACACCGCAATTGATATGCGTGTATCCACGCTGCCTACTCTATTTGGAGAGAAAATTGTACTACGACTGCTCGACAGCAGCTCTGCATCATTGGATATCGACAAGCTTGGTTATAGCGAACAACAAAAACAATTGTACTTGGATGCGCTGCGTCGCCCACAAGGCATGATTCTGATGACAGGCCCAACCGGGAGCGGAAAAACCGTATCTCTGTACACTGGGCTGAGTATCCTCAATAAGCCAGAAATCAACATTTCCACGGCAGAAGACCCAGTAGAAATTAACTTATCGGGCATTAACCAAGTTCAAGTTCAGCCTAAGATTGGTTTTGGTTTTGCCGAAGCACTGCGCTCTTTCTTGCGTCAAGACCCCGATGTGGTAATGGTCGGTGAGATTCGTGACTTAGACACTGCGGAAATAGCCATAAAAGCATCGCAAACCGGTCACTTAGTACTTTCAACCTTACATACCAATTCTGCGGCTGAAACGGTTATTCGTTTATCAAACATGGGCGTAGAAAGCTTTAACTTGGCCTCATCTCTTAGTTTGATTATTGCCCAGCGCTTAGCCCGTAAACTGTGCTCGCACTGCAAACAATCACAAGAGCTTACCGTTCAGCTACAACATCTCGGAATTCAAGCAAGCGACAACATTTTTAAAGCCAATCCCGATGGATGCAATGAGTGTACCCATGGTTATTCCGGCCGAACGGGGATTTATGAAGTGATGCGCTTTGATGAATTTCTTTCCGAAGCGCTTATTAAAGGTGCCTCGGTACATGAACTAGAAAAACTCGCCATCGCAAATGGTATGAGCACGTTACAAATGTCGGGCATAGAAAAACTCAAACAAGGGATCACAAGTTTTAGTGAACTACAGCGCGTACTTTATTTTTAATCCTTTAATCAGCAGTCACCTCTATGAAAAGCACTACACCACAACTTAAAAACTTCCGCTGGAAAGGCATCAACAGTTCAGGCAAAAAGACGTCTGGACAAACCCTCGCGATGACAGAAATTGAAGTACGCGAGCGTCTAGACGCACAGCACATCAAGATCAAGAAGTTAAAGAAAAGCAGTATCTCGTTTCTCACTAAACTCAGCCATCGCGTGAAAGGCAGAGACATCACGGTGTTCACCCGTCAGATTTCGACGATGTTGATAACTGGTGTGCCGTTAGTTCAGGCTTTAAAATTGGTCTCAGAAAACAATAAAAAAGCAGAGATGAAATCCATTTTGATGAGCGTGACACGCGCCGTTGAAGCCGGTACGCCCATGTCAAAAGCCATGCGCACTGCAAGTGAACACTTTGACCCACTCTATACCGACCTTATCGCAACAGGTGAGCAATCCGGTAACTTAGCGGAAGTGTTCGAGCGCTTAGCCACCTACCGAGAAAAAAATGAGCAGCTTCGTGCGAAAGTGATCAAAGCACTGATTTACCCAGCCATGGTAGTGCTAGTAGCGTTAGGCGTGTCGTTTATCATGCTCACCAAAGTCATTCCCGAGTTCGAAAAAATGTTTGTTGGTTTTGGTGCTGACTTACCTTGGTTTACCAGGCAAGTGTTAGATCTTTCCGCCTGGACACAAAACTGGAGTCCGTTTATCGCACTAGGCTCCATTAGTTTATTCACCTCGGCGAGAATCCTCTCTAAGCGTTCAGATTCTTTTCGCTTAATGCTCAACCGCTCTGTGCTTAAATTTCCTGTTCTGGGCCCTGTATTATCAAAAGCCGCTATCGCCAAATTTAGTCGAACACTCGCCACAAGCTTTACAGCGGGTATTCCAATTCTAACCAGTTTAAAAACCACATCAAAAACCTCAGGAAACTTACACTATCAACTCGCCATAGAAGAAGTTTACCGTGATACCGCCGCAGGTATGCCAATGTATGTAGCCATGCGCAACTGTAATGTGTTCCCTGAATTGGTGTTACAAATGGTTATGATCGGTGAAGAGTCTGGTCGACTTGACGACATGCTCAATAAAGTTGCAACGATCTACGAGTTTGAAGTCGATAACACCGTCGACAACCTTAGTAAAATTCTAGAGCCACTAATTATCGTTTTTTTAGGTATCGTTGTTGGCGGATTAGTGACAGCAATGTACTTGCCAATCTTTAACTTAATGAGTGTATTGGGCTAGAATGGGCTGTTAACTCCTTTAAAACAGCATCTTGCTGATTTCACTCATCGCTCAAGAGACAAATATGGAAGTATTCCAGTACTACCCTTGGCTATTCGTTGTATTTGCCACCATCTTCGGTCTGATCGTGGGTAGCTTCCTCAATGTGGTTATTTATCGACTACCTAAAATCATGGAACTAGAATGGCGACGCGAATGTGCCGAGTCATTTCCTGAATACAAAATAGAACCTCCTAAAGAAGTGCTGACCTTGAGCGTTCCACGCTCCTCCTGCCAGAAATGCGCAACACCGATACGTATTCGCGACAACATTCCTGTGATTAGCTGGCTGCTTTTAAAAGGCAAATGTCACAACTGTCAGGCAACCATTAGTGCACGCTATCCACTGATTGAACTGCTCACCGCGTTCTGTTCAGGCTTTATCGCTTATTACTTTGGTTTTAGTTACTTTACCGTTGCCCTACTCTTTTTTACTTTTATCTTAATCGCCGCAACATTTATCGATCTCGATACTATGTTGTTACCTGACCAATTAACATTACCATTAACTTGGGCTGGCATTGCCTTAGCATTAGTCGAAATAAGTCCTGTTACTCTACAAGATTCTGTCATTGGTGCTATTGCTGGTTACCTATGTCTCTGGTCCGTTTACTGGGGCTTTAAGCTACTTACTGGTAAAGAAGGAATGGGGTATGGTGATTTTAAACTACTGGCGGCACTAGGAGCTTGGCTAGGTTGGCAGTCACTGCCGATGATCATTCTACTTTCTTCTGTGGTTGGCATCGTATTTGGCATCATTCAACTACGCTTGCAAAAGCAGGGAATTGAAAAAGCTTTCCCTTTCGGTCCTTACTTAGCAATTGCTGGTTGGATAAGCTTAATTTGGGGCGACCAGATTTTAAACTGGTACTTTACTTCAGTTCTAGGAGTGTAAATGGCTTTGGTTATTGGTTTAACAGGCGGTATCGCTAGTGGAAAAACAACCGTCGCGAATCTGTTCAAACAACAATTTAAAATCGATATCGTCGATGCCGACATTGTAGCAAGAGAAGTTGTCGAGCCAGGTACTCCCGGCCTAAACGCGATTATTGAACACTTTGGTCACGATATCGTACGTGAAGACCAAACTTTAGATCGCGCAAAGCTGAGAGAAAAAATCTTTTCGAATTCAGATGAAAAAGCATGGCTCAATGCACTGTTGCACCCGATAATTCGTGAAAAGATGATCGAAGATTTGCAGCAAGTCACTTCAGAGTATGCGTTACTTGTGGTGCCGTTGCTCGTAGAAAACAAGCTAGATAGTTTGTGTGATCGCATTCTTGTCGTCGATGTAGAACCGAATACACAGATATCTCGCACGATGAAACGAGACAATGTGAGTGAAGATCAAGTTCGCGCCATCCTTGCCTCTCAAGCATCAAGAGAGCAAAGGCTCGCGCTTGCAGACGATGTGGTTAAGAATAATCCAAGTGACCCTGATCTTTTGCTTCAAATCACAGATTTGCACGAAAAGTACCTAGCCATGTGTAAGAAAAATCTGCGAAAATAGGAACGAAACTCACAAAGGCTTATGTCGATGACCACGCACAAATTTGAACATCCGTTAAATGAGAAAACTCGTATTTATCTAAGAGTGGAGTCTCTGCTGCGTCAGGCTCACTTGGCCTCTGGGTTTAGCGAAAATCATCAGTATCAACTGTTTTTCCGTGCGTTATTCGATATGGTTGAGATCTTCGAACAAATCCAACTGAAAAGTGAACTGGCTAAAGATCTTGAGAAGCAACGGCTGTCGTACCGCCATTGGCTAAATGTTGATGGTGTCGATCAAGACGCATTAAATACCCTACTACAAGAGATAGATGTCGTTCATAGCCAACTAATGGGTGCTGAACGTTTTGGCCAAGCATTAAAAGAAGATCGCTTCTTAAGCTCTATCCGCCAACGCTTTAATCTACCGGGTGGTTCATGCTGTTTTGATCTGCCAGCATTACACTACTGGCTTCATCTACCTATTGAACGTAAAAAGCGTGATGCACAACAGTGGCAAGCAAGCTTAAAGCCCTTATCTGATGCGCTTTCGTTATGGTTAAAGCTCACTAGAGAGACCGGACATTTCAAAGCTCAAATCGGTCGTGCAGGTTTCTTCCAAAGCGACGCTGATGAAGCCAACATTCTAAGACTTCACATCCCAATGGAATATGGCGTTTATCCTATGATTTCAGGTCATAAAAATCGCTTTGCGATCAAGTTCATGTCGTTTGAAAACGGTCAAGCATGCACACAAGATATTGAATTTGAACTTGCTGTTTGCAGCTAAGACGACACTACGCCTCGCCTCCATAATCTAAAATTCAACGCTTTATTGCGCTTATATTTGATAAAATTTCGTAGCAGCAATAGCGCGTTGAATAAGCCATCTTTAATTCGTTTAGGTATACTACCCTTTAACACCAATTAGTAATGGGACGCTCAACTATGTCTAAAGTTACCATCGTTCAATGCCCACAATGTGGCGCCGACGTAGAATGGGGAGAACAAAGTCCTCATCGCCCTTTCTGCAGTAAACAATGCCAAATGATTGATTTTGGTGAATGGGCAGATGAAGAAAACACCATCCCAGGCGCACCCGATATGTCCGATAGTGATGGCTGGTCTGAAGACCAGTATTAAATTGAGACCTAGGGTAAAGGAATACCCTAGGTTCCTTCTTGGGGAACCGAATCACGCTCCGTCGTCGCTGTCCAGAATGACGAATTTGAACCTCAGTGCTATATAATCTTTGACCATCATTTTCCGTCATTCCGAGGAGCCATAGCGACATCAGGAATCTACTCATAGCAAGGATGAAGCTAACAACGTAAACACTTGCATGCTCGACTAGTAGATTCTGAATCACGCTCCTTCGTCGCTGTCCAGAATGACGAATTTTAACCACGGTACTCTGTAATCTTTGACCATCATTTCCTGTCATTCCGAGGAGCCATAGCGGCATCAGAAATCTACTCATAGCAAGGATGAAGCTAACAACTTAAACACTTACATTCTCAACTAGTAGATTCTGAATCACGCTCCTTCGTCGCTGTCCAGAATGACGAATTTTAACCACGGTACTCTGTAATCTTTG
>NZ_JAWOVT010000005.1:103193-103557 GCF_033340055.1 Vibrio sp. 1580 | reverse complement strand
ACCATCATTTACTGTCATTCCGAGGAGCCATAGCGACATTAAGAATCTACTAACAGCAAGGATGAAGCTAACAACTTAAACACTTACATTCTCAACTAGTAGATTCTGAATCACGCTCCTTCGTCGCTATCCAGAATGACGAATTTTAACCACAGTACCCAGTAATATTTGATCATCATTTCCCGTCATTCCGAGGAGCCATAGCGACATCAGGAATCTACTCATAGCAAGGATGAAGCTAACAACTTAAACAATTGCATGCTCGACTAGTAGATTCTGAATCACGGTCCTTCGTCGCTATCCAGAATGACGAATTTTAACCACAGTACCCAGTAATATTTGATCATCATTTCCCGTCATTCCG
>NZ_JAWOVT010000005.1:85641-103093 GCF_033340055.1 Vibrio sp. 1580 | reverse complement strand
AGGAGCCATAGCGACATCAGGAATCTATTCACAGCAAGGCAGAGGCGTGGAGTGTACATCAGTGCATGAGCATCGACAGTTCAGTTCGGGTGAAAAGAAACGAGCAAGCTAATTACACAAATAAAAAAACAGAGCCCTAAAAGGACTCCGTTTAAGATGAGAACGCTAGTTATAGCATTACTTCTTAGCAAGCTTCTCTTTGATACGAGCAGACTTACCAGAACGCTCACGTAGGTAGTACAACTTGGCACGACGTACTGCACCACGGCGTTTAACTTCGATGCTATCAACGATTGGAGAGTGTGTTTGGAACGTACGCTCAACACCTTCACCGTTAGAGATCTTACGTACAGTGAAAGCAGAGTGTAGACCACGGTTACGGATTGCGATTACAACGCCTTCGAAAGCCTGTAGACGCTCACGGTCACCTTCTTTTACCTTAACTTGAACTACAACAGTGTCACCTGGTGCAAATTTAGGTAGGTCTGATTTCATTTGCTCTTCTTCAAGAGCTTTGATGATGTTACTCATTTTTTAAATTCCTAGAATAAACTGATACTAAATAAATTAGGTTACTTTGCGTTATGTCCTTTAATGGCTTTATGCTCATTAACAAACTCAGCAAGTAATTGTTCCTGTTCGTCAGTCAGAGCTAGGTTTTCCAGGAGCTCTGGTCTTCTTAGCCAAGTACGGCCCAACGACTGCTTGAGTCGCCATTGACGAATGTCCTTGTGATTGCCTGACATCAGTACCGCTGGTACCTCTTTGTCATCCAATACTTCTGGACGCGTATAGTGAGGGCAATCTAACAAGCCATTTGCAAAAGAGTCTTCTTCTGCTGACGCGAAATCCCCTAGTACACCCGGAACAAACCGAGAGACAGAGTCGATTAACGTCATGGCTGGTATCTCACCACCCGTCATCACAAAATCACCAATCGACCATTCTTCGTCGACTTCAGATTGAATGATGCGCTCATCTACCCCTTCATAACGACCACAAATCAGAAGCAAGTTCTCATTCGTTGCCAGTTCTTCCACTCCTTTCTGGTCGAGCTTGCGACCTTGAGGAGAAAGGTAGATGACTTTCGTCTTGCCCGGTGAGGCTGCTTTCGCGGTATGAATGGCATCGCGCAAAGGCTGAACCATCATTAACATACCAGGGCCACCACCGTAAGGTCGGTCATCGACTGTGCGATGTTTGTCGTGAGTGAAATCTCTAGGATTCCAAGTCTCAATCGACAAAAGACCTTTTTTAACCGCTTGACCTGTTACTCCAAAATCAGTAACAGAACGGAACATTTCTGGAAAAAGGCTAATAACGCCAACCCACATGTTTATCTCGCTCTGTAATTTTGGAGATTAGAATCCAGGATCCCAGTCAACTTCGATCCGTTGAGCTTCGCGATCAACATTAATGATCACTTGCTCTTCAAGGAACGGGATTAATCGTTCCTTCTGCCCGAAAGCATCTTTAAGATTTGCTTTAACAACCAGAACATCGTTTGAGCCAGTTTCTAGCATGTCAGTAACGACACCTAGATCGTAACCTTTAGTAGTTACAACTTGCATCCCAAACAATTCGCGCCAGTAGAACTCATCTTCTGACAATTCAGGAAGTACCGCAGGGTCAATAGCAATTTCAAAGTTCGTCATTAGATGCGCGTCTTCACGAACATCCATGCCTTCCAGCTTAGCCACCATACCTTTGTTATGGCGCTTCCAGCTTTCTACTTTGTACTCAACCCACTTGCCCTTTTGGTTAATGTACCAAGGGCTGTAATCGAAAATGCTTTCAGCATTGTCTGTGTAGGAAAAAACCTTAAGCCAACCACGAATGCCGTAAGTAGCACCAAACTTGCCTACAACAATCTTTTCGTTGCTCATTGTTTCTTTACCTTTCATCGACATAAACTAGTTTCTACTTTTCAAGTAAAAAATTAAGCCGCTTTTTGAGCGTCTTTAACTAGCTTAGCAACACGGTCAGATACTGACGCGCCTTGACCAACCCAGTGGTTAACGCGGTCTAGGTCTAGACGTAGACCTTCTTCTTGACCTTTAGCAGTTGGGTTGAAGAAACCAACTTTCTCGATGAAACGGCCAGTTGCAGCGTTGCGGCTGTCCGCTACTACGATTTGATAAAATGGACGCTTTTTAGCGCCGTGACGTGCCAAACGAATGGTTACCATGTCGTCCTCTTTGCTTTCTCAAAAATAAAATTAACCCCAAAAACCATTCAAGAAATTAAACAGTTTGGGGTCTCGTGCCAAAATAAAGCTCCGGAATTTTACTCTTCTCCCGGAGCAATGCAAGGAGTTTAGTTACTTTTTCACCAACATAAATTGAATTTAAAGTTTGTGACGTACCTAACACCCTGAATCTATGCGTGATCGATTAATTAACGACCAAATGGGTTGAAGCCACCGCCACCACCCATGCCGCCCATCATGCCTTGCATGTTGCGCATCATGCCTTTCATGCCACCTTTTTGCATCTTTTTCATCATTTTCTGCATTTGGGTGAACTGTTTTAGTAAGCGGTTTACATCTTGAACCTGCACACCAGAACCAGCCGCGATACGCTTCTTGCGCGAGCCCTTGATAATTTCTGGGCGTTGACGTTCTTTCATTGTCATGGAGCTGATGATCGCTTCCATCTGTTTGAACATCTTGTCATCGACTTTATCTTTCACATTGTCTGGTAGCTGGGACATTCCTGGAAGCTTATCCATCATCCCCATCATGCCGCCCATGTTTTGCATCTGGCCTAGCTGTTCACGGAAATCTTCAAGGTCGAAACCTTTCTTCTCTTTGAACTTCTTCGCTAACTTTTCTGCCTTTTCTTGGTCAACGTTGCGTTGTAGGTCTTCAATCAAAGACAGAACGTCACCCATGCCAAGAATACGTGAAGCAACACGATCTGGGTGGAACGGTTCTAGCGCGTCAGTTTTTTCACCGACACCCAAGAATTTGATTGGTTTGCCCGTGACATGGCGTACTGAAAGTGCCGCACCACCACGAGCATCACCATCAACCTTAGTTAGAACTACACCGGTAAGAGGTAGCGCATCGCCAAAGGCTTTTGCTGTATTTGCTGCGTCTTGACCCGTCATGGCGTCAACAACAAATAGCGTTTCTACTGGGTTGATAGCTGCGTGAAGATCTTTGATCTCCCCCATCATCTCTTCATCAATTGCCAAACGACCTGCGGTATCGACAATAAGTACGTCGTAGAATTTTTTCTTCGCATGGTCAATCGCTGCATTGGCGATATCAATAGGCTTTTGGTCTGGTGATGATGGGAAGAAGTCAACACCGATGTCTGATGCCAGTGTTTCAAGCTGCTTGATTGCCGCAGGACGGTAAACGTCGGCAGACACAACCAAAACTTTCTTCTTGTCACGTTCTTTTAGAAGCTTAGATAACTTACCTACCGATGTGGTTTTACCCGCACCTTGTAGACCTGCCATAAGAAGCACAGCAGGTGGTTGAGCGGCAAGGTTTAGCGCCTCATTCGACTCACCCATTACGGCTTCAAGTTCTGTTTGAACGATCTTGATAAATTCCTGACCTGGAGTCAGAGATTTAGAAACTTCTACACCCACCGCTTTTTCTTTAACGCGGTTCACAAATTCACGAACGACCGGAAGCGCAACGTCAGCTTCAAGTAGAGCCATTCGGACTTCACGTAGGGTTTCTTTAATGTTGTCTTCGGTCAGACGACCTTTGCCACTGATATTTTTCAGCGTTTTGGATAATCGATCCGTTAAATTCTCAAACATCTTTGTCTCTTCGCTAAAATGGCGATTAATTAGTGTGAGTATACATTAGCCAAGGTCTGAGTCATACCCGTACCGCTGTCCTATTCTTGTCTCTATTTATATATGGTGCGGTAACTTATTAATTTCAATATCTCATCTCTCACGATTGATGTCGGATATAACGTAGCCCCAAAGTGTAATGCAAGGTATAATTTCTCCATCGTGCACAATAATATTTAGGATTCATGGATAGCTTAATAGCCATCGCGGCCGCCATACTTTATGTCTTGGCGATTGCGACCATCATACCCGGACTCTCACAACAGTCAGGAATCAAAGCAAAAACAGTGTTTGCTAGTGCTGCCTGTGCGCTTGTTTTTCATGCGTGGATTTTGAGTGATCTGATTTTTGATGGTTCAGGTCAAAACCTGAGTATTCTCAACGTGGCTTCTTTGATCAGTTTTATCATTTCTCTGGTCATGAGCCTTGCTATGTTGAAAAACCGACTGTGGTTTTTATTGCCAGTCGTTTATAGCTTTGCTGCCATCAATTTATCTGCTGCCACATTTTTGCCAAGCACGTTTATAAAGCACCTAGAGAATGACCCTAAGCTACTCATTCATATTTCATTTGCGCTCTTCTCATACGCGACTTTAACTATCGGGGCACTCTATGCGCTTCAGTTGGCTTGGCTGGATCACAAACTGAAAGCAAAAAAATCTTTGGCGATTAACCCAAACCTGCCGCCTCTATTAATGGTGGAGCGTCAACTCTTCAAAATTATTTTGATCGGTAACTTATTGTTAACTGCCACGCTCATTACTGGCTTTGTCTTTGTGCAGGATATGTTTGCCCAAGGTAAGGCACATAAGGGCATTCTTTCTTTCATCGCTTGGGTGGTGTACTCAATACTGCTTTGGGGTCACTATCAAAAAGGCTGGCGTGGTAGAAAAGTCACATGGTTCGCTGTTGCAGGAGCAACACTGTTAACTCTGGCATATTTTGGCAGTCGCTTTGTAAAAGAAATCATCTTGAATTAAGGAGCTCTAGGGCTCCTATCCTTTATATTTTAGGCTAGATAAAATACAGTACGCCTTAACTCTTTGACTTAACGGACTTACTCAACCGTTATATAACCCAATACTTACAAGGAACAGCAACGTTTTGGACGACATCTCTACGGGTATCTTGTTTGCGCTACTCGCGTGTCTTATCGTCATATCAGGTTACTTTTCCGGTTCAGAAACAGGGATGATGTCTCTGAATCGTTATCGCTTAAAACACTTAGCCAAAAACGGGCATAAGGGTGCTAAGCGAGTCGAAAGACTATTAGACCGTCCAGATCGTTTGATTGGTCTTATTCTTATCGGCAACAACCTCGTTAATATTCTCGCGTCCGCGATCGCGACCATTATTGGTATGCGTTTGTATGGTGATTTAGGTGTCGCTATCGCAACCGGTGCACTAACTATGGTTGTATTGGTTTTTGCCGAGGTTACCCCTAAAACAATTGCAGCGCTTTACCCTGAACGTGTGTCCTACGCGAGCAGTATATTATTGACCATACTGATGAAGTTACTGTCGCCTTTAGTGATGCTTGTTAACTTTATTACGAATGGCTTTATCCGCTTACTTGGTGTAAGAGCGGATCACTCAGCAGAAGATCATCTTAGCTCCGATGAGCTGCGTACGGTGGTAAATGAAGCTGGCGGTTTGATCCCTCGCCGACACCAAGACATGCTAGTGTCTATTTTAGATCTTGAGCACGTCACCGTGAACGACATTATGGTCCCACGCAATGAAATTACCGGTATTGATATTAACGACGACTGGAAATCCATTGTTCGCCAGCTAACACACTCACCACATGGGCGCATAGTTTTCTATCGTGACCAAATTGATGAAGTGGTTGGCATGCTGCGCTTGCGTGAAGCTTATCGTCTGATGTTGGAAAAGAACGAATTCAACAAAGAAACGCTATTACGTGCTGCTGATGAGGTCTATTACATCCCAGAAGGCACACCACTGAACGTGCAAATGTTAAAATTCCAACGTAACAAGCAACGTATCGGTCTGATCGTGGATGAGTACGGTGATATCATCGGTCTAATCACTCTTGAAGATATTCTGGAAGAGATCATTGGTGAGTTCACGACGTCCATTTCTCCAAGCCTCTCTGATGAAATCAGTCCTCAAGGTGACGGAAGCTTTCTTATTGAAGGCAGCACCAATATCCGAGATATCAACAAAGGCCTGAAATGGGATTTACCAACGGATGGCCCGAGAACGCTAAACGGGCTCATTTTAGAACACTTGGAAGATATTCCTGAGAGCCATCTAAGTGTGAGAGTAGCGGGTCACCCAATGGAACTTGTTGAGATTGAAGAGAACCGAATCAAGCTCGTTCGTGTTTATCCGAAGAAGAAAAAATCGACATCCAAATAACCAAAAGAAAAGCCTGACTCATGTCAGGCTTTTTACTTATTGGGGCAATATGCTTCTTAATGAGCACCTAGTCGATGCGCAACTCTTTTAACATCGACTCAGGCAAAGCAAGTTCATCATTTTTGTTCACCGAAACACCAGCATCCAAAATGTTCTTTGCGATCTGTTGTGCTTCTTTTAAAGAGTGCATTGCTGCCGTGCCGCATTGGTATTCGTTAAGTTCAGGGATCCTATTCTGACTTTCTACCTTCAGCACATCTTCCATTGCTGCAATCCAAGCATCTGCGACTTGCTGCTCTGATGGTGTGCCAATCAGGCTCATGTAAAAACCTGTGCGGCAACCCATAGGCGAAATATCGATGATCTCAACAGAATCACCGTTTAGGTGATTACGCATAAAGCCTGCATAAAGGTGCTCTAGGGTGTGAATACCTTTTTCAGAAAGAATGTCTTTGTTTGGCGCAGTAAAGCGTAAGTCGAAAACAGTAATCGTATCCCCTTTTGGGGTCTGCATGGTTTTCGCCACTCGCACTGCCGGTGCATTCATACGAGTGTGGTCCACGGTAAAACTATCGAGTAAAGGCATTACATCTCTCCTGATTGTAACTCCAGTACCTTTCGGTAATGGATAAATGTCATTCATCCCTACAGCACATGAACTGACTGTGGGCTAAAAGAACCAGCTGCTGTTGTCTTCTAATTCCTGACGACATTGCTTCAGCTGCCAGCCATAAGTTTTCGCTGTTTGTTCAACACGTCGAGCGACTGTGATTAAACTAGGCTTTCGATTATAAGTACCTCGTTTATACCCACCTCGCCCTTCATGATAAGCCAGATACTGGTTATAGGGATCCCATAATGAAATCCCTAGCTGACGCCGTGTTTCATGAGTATACCAACCGACAAACATCATAGAATCATCGAAGTTGGTACGAGAGCCACCCTGACCTGTGGCATCTTGGAAGTCTTCCCAAGCAGGGTCTTGAGCTTGAGCGTAACCATACGCACTGCTGACTCGTCCCCAAGGAATAAACCCTAGCAAATAATCTTTAGGTGGTTTTGCATCGTGCCGAAAGCTGCTTTCTTGTTTAATGATGGCCATAGCGACATGAATAGGGGTCCCCCATTCATCTTCCATATCTTTGGCATCATCGTACCAACCGGATTTCTCTCGGAATATCTCGCATAAGTTATTCTGCTGCTTTGGCGGTGCCGTAGCACAACCTGCAAGTAGCACGCTTCCAAGTACCGCTACTACTGACGACTTAATGTTCAACCGCACCAATCCTTAGTTAGTCATTACTGCTTCAGGTAAGCAAAGTAATCTTCCAAAAAATCATCAAAAGAAAGCGTGTCACTCTGCTCTGCTTGCTTTTGTTTTTCCACGGACGACGCTACTTCCGTTTCCATCGTATCTTGTGAGTAGTACTGATAACCGTGAGCTAGGTTTTCATCACGGTACTTCATACCAAGAGTACAACCAACTTTACCTAGCCCACCCAGCTCTTTCGTTAGCTCTAATAGTTGACCAGAGATCGTTAGTTCTGGGTTATCAATCCATGTCTCGAGTTGATTACACACATCTTGGTATGCACTGCCACCAGCGGTCATATCCATTTGCTGTGCTATTTGACGTAACTCGACGAAAACTCGGTGTGCCCAATCTTGTAGAGATAGACGTTCACCTTGACAACCAATTTGCAGCATTAGACCTTTTTCACGGCCAGAAACAATGACTTTATTCCAGTTATCGCGCCAACACTCTAATTCACAGTTATCCATAGGGTCTGAGTCTGACAAGGCCGCCCAGGTAAGGAAGAGATCCAAGAATCGTACTTGCTCTTCATTTAAGCCCACTGCGCTGAATGGGTTAACATCTAGAGAACGAACTTCAATGTATTCGACACCACCGCGTCGTAACGCATCTGAAGGCTTCTCACCACTTTTCGATACACGTTTTGGACGAATCGGAGCGTACAGTTCATTCTCAATTTGTAAGATATTGGAATTAAGCTGGCGGTATT
This sequence comes from Vibrio sp. 1580, assembly GCF_033340055.1. Lineage (NCBI taxonomy): Bacteria > Pseudomonadati > Pseudomonadota > Gammaproteobacteria > Vibrionales > Vibrionaceae > Vibrio > Vibrio sp. 1580. The sequence goes on along the minus strand of NZ_JAWOVT010000005.1, from coordinate 94,865 downwards.
CACCATCCACTTTTACCCCAATTTTCGCAAACTCTTCTGATGGGTGGCGAATCGCATCACTCAAACCATCGAGGTATTGGTCAATGCTGTTAAAACCAATTTTCAGCACACTTTGCGCACTATTGGTATAGCCAAGATCGCTCAAACGCAAAGACGTCGACTTCGGCAAATATAATGTCCCGCCAATCTTCTCGAATGGCAGATCGGTTTCACGACCTTGAATAAAAGAGCCACATAACGCTGGTGATGCACCAAAGAAGTAGGGAATCATCCAGCCAAAGCGGTAGTAATTACGGATCAACGCAAAGTACGCATCAGACTTAGCATCTTGGCGGGCTTGTTCATCTTGCTCGCCATAGAGCGCATCCCAAAATGTTTCAGGAAACGAGAAGTTAAAATGGACACCTGAAATAATTTGCATCAGGCTGCCATAGCGACGCTTTAGGCCTTCTCGGTACAGCGTTTTCATTTTCGCTGCATTCGAAGAGCCATACTGGGCTAACTGAATATCATCCTCTGAGCCCACGTAGCAAGGCATTGATAGTGGCCACATTTTCTCTTCACCCATTTTGGTTTGAGTGAAATGATGGATATCTTTCAGCTGTGCCATCAGTTCTGGAATTTCATGTGACACAGGCGTAATGAACTCTAACAATGATTCCGAAAAATCCGTTGTGATCCATTGATTTGTGAACGCAGAGCCTAACCCTTCAGGATGAGGAGTTGTAGCTAGATGTCCATCCTGACGATAGCGCAAAGTTTCTCGCTCAACACCGCGTCCAAACTGCTTAAATACTTCGGGGTTTGATGCAACTTTTTTTAGTCGCGCAGCAAAATCAGTCAAAATGAGGTTCGCTTATATTGGGAGCAGGACACTTGTTACATAACACAAGTGTAAGCTAAGTTATTGATAGTTAATGCATCTAGATAAATAACCCACGAAAAGTTGCTTATCTAGATGAATAGCGGAGAAACGTTTCTCCGCTATTAAATGTGTACTCTATCGAATGATTTCAAGCTCTTCTACGTCTTTCCCCAACTTTTCTAATTGAGGACGCAACGATTTAGCATCACCAACGACGATAATTTGATAGTCATTTGGATCAAACCATTTCTGAGCCAGCGCATTCAACGTCTGCTTATCGACTTTTTCTACGATAGCGTTTCTTTGCTGCAAGTAATCATGATCGAGGTTGTACTTAAGAATATCACTGATGAGCTCCGCTTTTTGTGTTGGCGTTTCATATTTCAGTGCATCTTTTTGACCGACCGCTTGACGCATAAATTTCATCTCTTCATCAGTAATACCTGACTGCGAGTATTCATTTAGCTCATTTTCCATCTCAATGATCGAAGCAACCGTTGCATCCGCTCGTACTTGCGCGGTGAAAACCACCGAGCCTGTTTCTGGATTACCAGAGAAATATCCGTAAGCACCGTATGTGTAACCCTTGTCTTCACGTAGATTTTGGTTAATGCGGCTATTGAAGTTCCCAGCTAAGTTGAAGTTTGCCAGTTGGCTTAGGTAAAAATCGCCCGTTGCGTCGTAAGGCATACCTTGACGAACCATCATGACCACACTTTGCGGCGCTCCTGGTTTATCAACAAGATGGATCTTTTGCTCACCTAATGCAGCAATGCTTTGCGGTGCATACAATGGCGCAGCTTCATCTTGCCAGTTTTTCCAGAACGTCAGTTGCTGCTCAATTTCCTGTTGATCAATGTCACCAACAACGACGATTTGCGCACTTTGTGGCGTGTAATGCTTCGAGTAGAATTCACGGACATCATCCAACGTTAATGCACTGACACCTGCTTGCGTGCCGTCTTTTGGTCGAGCAAAAACCGAATCCCCATAGAGCACCTGGCGACTCGCTTGTGACGCCATCCAACTTGGATTTTGGTGCTCATATACCAGGCCTTCTAGCGCTTGCATTTTTACACGCTCGAAATCATCTTGATTAAATGCAGGAGACAGCAACATCTCTTCGACAATTTTTAACGTTGGCTCTAAGTTCTTTTCTAGAGCAGAAACACTGATGTTTGTTGTATAACCTGTGGCATTAACAGAGATAACACTACCCAGTTTATCAAGCTCAGCTTGAATCTCTTCGACACTGCGTTTCGTTGTACCTTCTTGCAACATCGCAGCGGTCAATTGGGCAAGACCTTCTTTACCCTTTTCAACAAAACGTGTCCCGGCAGGTAGACTAAATTGCATCATCACCGTCGGCGTTTCATCGCTAACTGCACCAAGCAGCTCTGAGCCATTCTTGAAATGTAACTCGTACAGCTCTGGCATCGTCGCTTTCACTGGTTCTCCTACTGGCGGTTGCACTGAGCGATCGAAGTTATCGGTCGCACGACGATACGCCAATTGGTCATCGGAAATCTTCTCATATTCTGGCAGCGTACGCTTTGGCGTCACAAAGGTCGCAGGTTTTACGACAAGGTCTGTTTTTCCTTTTGGGACCACGCTTAGGGTCACTTTGTTCTTACCTTGAATAAAGTCCGTATACGCTTTTTCTACCGAAGTCGGCGTAACTGCACGGATTTGCTCAAGCTGTTGCTCAAGACGATCAGGATCGCCGAAAAATGTCTCGTTGGAAGCCAACTGAGTCACTTTACCTTTAACGCTTTCTAGCGCAAAAATAGCATCCGCTTCCGCTTTACCCTTCAACTGCTCAAGGCGATCCTCTGTCACGCCTTTTTCCGCAAACTGATTTAGTGATTGTAAAAGCTCGTCGTACAGTTTTGATAGGTCGCCTTTGTCTCCAGAATCACCCATTGCGTAAACGTAAAAGTTACACGCCAGTTCAGCACAGTCATGGAATGAACCAGCATCGACCGCTTTTTGAGTCTTCACTAGGTCTTGATAGAGCACGCTGTTGGTACCGCCACCCAATACTTCCGATAATGTATCGAGAGACGCTTGGCTTTCTTCGCCGTTGTAGGTTGTTGGCCACGCGATCATCACCATAGGTTGTTGAATACGATCTTCTAGAGTGATGTATTTATCTTCTTGCAGTTTTGCAGGTTGTTTCGGCGCATTTTCAACCTCAGGGCCACGAGGAATCGAACCGAAGTACTTATTTACCCACTCTAGAGTTTGTTCAACGTCTAAGTCACCACCGATCGTGATAGTCGCATTGTTTGGGCCATACCAACGCAAGAAAAACGCTTTGAGGTCGTTCACATCAACACGATCAAGATCTTCAACATAACCAATGGTTTGCCACGAATACGGATGACCTTCAGGATATAGCGCTTCGGACATGCGCTCCCAAATTAAGCCATAAGGACGATTATCGTAACGCTGAGCTCGCTCATTTTTTACAGTAGAACGCTGAATTTCAAATTTGCGTTGAGAAACCGCATCCAACAAAAAGCCCATACGGTCAGACTCTAACCACAGCATTTTCTCGAGCTGGTTAGCAGGGACAGTTTCAAAGTAGTTAGTACGATCGCGGTTTGTTGTACCATTTAACGTGCCGCCAGCCTCTGTGATGATTCTGAAGTGCTCTTGGTCACCAACGTTCTCTGAGCCTTGGAACATCATGTGCTCAAAGAAATGCGCAAAACCAGACTTACCCACTTCTTCACGAGCTGAACCAACATGGTAAGTCACATCCACATGGACCAATGGGTCAGAATCTTCAGGAGCTAAGATCACCGTTAAACCATTATCGAGTTTATACTTTTGGTATGGAATCTTAACTTTGCCTTCTTCAGCTTTCGATGACTCAACGAAAGTTACCCCTTTCGGCAGTGATGAAACTGGCGTATTTGATGCACAGCCCGTGATCACCAACAGTGAACACGCGCCAACCCAAAACATCTTCATGTACTTTCCTTAAAATAATCCGAGATAGATGGCCGCAAGTAAGCTATACCTAGCAGCCTTTCCTAAAAATATTAAAATCACGCAAGGCAGAAACTTCATTCTTAGCCACCCTGCGGCTAAACACAGCGGGTCTCCTATTACAGGTAACCAGCTAAAAAATAACCCCCAATAGCCATACTTAGAGAGCCACTTTAATGCGGTATGACCGTGCTTTTCCTCTTGTGCTTTGTTGGGAATCCACAAGCCAAGCCAATAATTTGTTAAGCCACCAAGCGTATTACCGATAGTAGCGACCATAACAATTGAAGAAACGGAGTATTGATTTAATGAGAGAGTGGCAACTAAGCCCGCCTCAGAACCACCAGGCAACAACGTGGCACTGAGAAAACCGGTCATGAAAAGCACCCATAATGCTGAATCTGAAAACCAAAGCGCTAAACTTTCAAAACTCGTGTTAAATGCTTCTAGCATGTCATATCAAGCAACACCTTGCCTCTGGTTCTTCCTGATTCGACCTGCTGGTGAGCACCAATGACATCACTCATAGGATAAACCTGTTGAATTTCAGTCTTCAGTAAGCCAACGCCGACCATGTACAACAAGGTATCTAACTGCGCAGGGTCTGGTTCAACCAACATGCCACTAGCCTCAAAGCCTAGGAGTTTGGCTTTTTCACAAATCAGCTCAGCAGTTATGGTTGGAACGGTGATGACTCTCGCATTGTCTTTCAGGCATTTAAGCGCATCTAACGCAGCATCTCCGCCTACTAAATCAATCAAAACATCAACATCTTCAACACGTTCTGACACTGGTGCAAATTGATAGTTCACTGCATGAGCACCGAGCGTCGCAAGGTAGTCTAGATTTCGTTCGCTGCAGGTGGTAAATACTTCCGCTTTCGTCGCGATCGCAATTTGTACCGCGAGGTGTCCAACACCACCGGCTCCAGCAAGGATAAGTACGCGATCGTTTTCAGTCACATTAGCCTTACTGAGAGCTTGTGCCGCAGTTTGTCCCGCCAACGGTAATGCAGCAGCTGCCTCTAAAGTGACAGAGCTAGGAACATGACTTAACTCAGTTTCTGGAACACATATGTATTGACTGTAACCACCGCCTCGAACTGGGAAACCAATAAATCCAGCCACCTCATCACCTTCATTAAAACGTGATGCCCCCTCTCCACAAGACATCACTTTTCCTGAGGTGTCGTAACCTGGCACCCAAGGTAAATTATCCTTATTCTGCGCTGCTGCCCAACCGAGCCCAGCTCGAGTTTTGACATCAATAGGATTTACGCCTGAAAAAGCGACTTTTACTAAGACTTCACCAGGCTGTGGTGATGGTGTAGAAGCATGTTGAATCGCGAGTACGTTGGCATCACCAAACTCAGTGATAACGATCTGTTTGTGTTCCATAAACCATTCCCTGCAAGAAAACAAAAAGGGATGCGAAAGCATCCCTTTGACTATAAACCATTTTGTTAACCTAAGTTAATCGTGATTTTGTAAATTGGTTGATCATTCCATTTTCAATAATGTCTAACCAACAAGTGCTAACAATATACCAGCCGCAACGGCTGAACCCAGCACACCAGCAACGTTTGGTCCCATCGCATGCATTAACAAAAAGTTTTGCGGGTTAGCTTGTAAACCAACTTTGTTTACGACTCGCGCGGCCATTGGTACCGCAGAAACGCCAGCCGCACCAATAAGTGGGTTGATGTCTTCTTTCGAGAACTTGTTAAGCAGTTTCGCCATCAGGACGCCCGCACCAGTACCGATACTAAATGCAACTGCGCCTAACCCCAAGATACCTAACGTTTCTAGGTTCAAGAACTGCTCAGCTTGCAGCTTAGAACCAACACCAAGACCTAAAAAGATAGTCACTATGTTGATCAATTCATTTTGAGCAGTTTTCGATAAACGATCGACCACACCAGCTTCACGCATCAAGTTACCCAAACAGAACATACCAACCAATGGCGTAGCTGAAGGTAAGAACAGAATCGTCATCAGTAATACAGCAAGCGGGAAGATGACTTTCTCCCATTTACCAACATGACGAAGCTGAGCCATCTTGATTTGACGCTCTTCCTTGGTTGTCAGTGCTTTCATGATTGGTGGCTGGATGATCGGCACCAATGCCATATAGCTGTATGCCGCGACTGCAATCGCACCTAACAGATCTGGAGAGAGCTTACTCGCCAAGAAAATCGCTGTTGGCCCATCAGCACCACCGATGATCGCGATAGACGATGCATCCGCCATGGAGAACTCCATGCCAGGTACATAGTTGAGCAAAATAGCGCCAAACAGTGTTGCAAAAATACCAAACTGCGCAGCCGCACCTAACCACAACGTTTTTGGGTTTGCGATCAAAGCACCAAAGTCAGTCATCGCGCCCACACCCATGAAGATCAATAGCGGGAACACACCCGATTCAATCCCAATGTAGTAAACGTAGTAGAGCAAGCCACCAGGCTCAGTAAAGCCAGCATTTGGAATATTCGCCAAAATAGCACCGAAACCAATCGGCAATAACAGTAAAGGTTCAAATCCTTTTTTAATTGCCAAAAACAGCAAGGTACAACCAACCAGCATCATACAGATTTGGCCGAACTCGAAGTTAGCGATCCCTGTTTCTGCCCAAAGGGTTAACAATCCGTCCATGATACTCCCTTACGCCAGGCTCAACAGAGGCGCACCTACTGTGACAGCATCGCCTTCTTTAACGTTCAGCTCTTGAACCACACCACCACGCGCCGCTCGTACTTCAGTTTCCATTTTCATCGCTTCAAGGATGAGCAATACATCGCCTTCAGCTACCTCAGCACCAGGCTGAACATTCACTTTGAAGATGTTACCTGCAAGAGGAGCAGGCACCGCTTCAGCTGAAGCATTAGAAGGTGTGCTAGGTGTAGCCGATTTTGCCGGTGCATTAGAAGGAGCAACAGATGTCAGTTCACCTTGAGGGCCAACTTCCACCTCATACACCTGCCCGTCAACACGTACACTATAAGTTTCTACACCACCAGTTGCTGGTTGAGCCGCAGGTACAGCAGGCTTTGCAGCTTCTAGCGTTGGTGCAGGCTCAAATGCTTCTGGGTTTTCACGATTCTTAAGGAACTTAAGCCCAACTTGAGGGAAAAGTGCATAAGTGAGTACGTCATCAACACGCTCACTTGCTAGCTTAATGCCTTCTGATTTCGCTTTCTCCATCAGATCAACCGTAAGCGTCTCCATTTCAGGCTTAAGTAAATCGGCAGGACGACAGGTAATTGGCTCTTTACCATCAAGCACTTTCGCTTGCAGTTCTGCATTTAACTCGGCTGGCGCTTGACCGTACTCACCTTTCAATAGGCCAGCGGTTTCCTTGGTAATACTCTTGTAGCGCTCGCCAGTAAGAACGTTAATCACCGCTTGCGTACCGACGATCTGTGAAGTTGGAGTCACCAATGGAATGAAACCAAGATCTTCACGTACACGAGGGATCTCTTCTAATACTTCATCAATGCGATCCGCAGCGCCCTGCTCTTTCAACTGGCCTTCCATATTGGTCAGCATACCACCAGGCACTTGAGCAATCAGGATGCGTGAATCGACTCCTTTTAACTGGCCTTCCCACTTCGCATACTTCTTACGTACCTCACGGAAATATGCGGCGATAGGTTCCAGTTGCTCGAGTTTCAAATTGGTATCTCGCTCGGTACCTTCTAGCATAGCGACTACCGTTTCAGTCGGTGTATGGCCGTAGGTACAACTCATTGAAGAAATCGCAGTATCGAGAATATCAATACCGGCTTCTACTGCTTTTACCGCTGTTGCTGTAGACAGCCCCGTTGTTGCATGACAATGAAGTGCCAATGGCACATCACAAGACGCTTTGATACGCGTGATAAGCTCTTCCGCTTCATAAGGCTTAAGTAAGCCAGACATATCTTTAATACACAGCGAGTGACAACCTAAATCCTCTAGGCGTTTTGCCAAGTCAACCCAAGTGTCTGCGTTATGCACTGGGCTCGTTGTGTAAGACAACGTACCTTGAGCATGCGCACCAACATCAACCGTTGCTTTAACGGCTTTCTGGAAGTTTCGCACGTCATTCATTGCATCAAAAATACGGAATACATCCATGCCGTTAGCATGCGCGCGTTCCACAAACTTCTCTACTACGTCGTCGGCATAATGGCGGTATCCTAAAAGGTTTTGACCACGCAGTAGCATTTGCATTGGTGTATTAGGCATCGCTTTTTTTAGTTCACGTAAACGCTCCCAAGGGTCTTCCCCTAAGAATCGAATACAAGAATCAAATGTTGCACCACCCCAAGTCTCTAGAGACCAGTAACCAACCTTATCCAACTCAGCTGCGATAGGCAGCATATCCTCAATACGCATACGCGTAGCAAATAGTGATTGATGGGCATCACGAAGGACCACATCAGTAATAGCTAGTGGTTTAGACATGCTCTTAAACTCCTTTTTAATCCTAGTTCGGCTACTTCGCGAATGAGGCGCGATGTTTATGAATCGCAGCCGAGATCGCCGCCACTACTTGTGGACTAACAGCTGAAGAGGTTGATTGAATATTAGTGTTTGTTTTTGGTGCTGCGATCGGCTCTGGTACTTCTTCTGGTACCAATTTCGACATTAACCGAACGAGATAAACAAGAATAGTGAGGAAAATAAATACGACCGCCATCCCCGTTAGCATCAGGGTGGCCGCATCTACTAGCAGGCTTCCTATATTAGTCATGTTGCTTCCTTTCTTTGTCATCCTGACAACGTGCAGGACTTTAATAGTGTCAAATCCCGACCCATGGATTATCTCGATTGGTTAAATTTTGTCAATTTTGTTTAAGGAAGGTTTGTAGTAATCCTGATAAATGATTATTTATTCACTACCCAGATCACAGTTCATGACAAAATAATCACTTCAAATCGCTATCACCTTACGAACAGAGTAAAGGAGGACATAAATAAAAACTGCGATTTAGATTTCAAAATCAAATCGGGACTCACGAAGTAAAAACCAACAAAAACAAAAAGATGAACAAAATTAACAATCAATAAACAAATAACGAACAAAGTGACTACATGAGAGTAATTGAAATGAAAAATGGAAGTCAGTGTATAGGAGGGATAATCAGGATGATTTCACACGATGCGACAGAAGCTTGATAGCAAATTGCTTAGATACGCACATATTCGCTTTTAAAAAAGAGGAACATAGGCTCTAGTGATCCTACGCCATATTTCAGATGTCTAGATACAAAAAAGCCTCGCAATTGCGAGGCTGTTTCAATGAGTGGCGCGTCCTGGAGGATTCGAACCTCCGACCGCCTGGTTCGTAGCCAGGTACTCTATCCAGCTGAGCTAAGGAC